>PFLF01000083.1 GCA_002784505.1 Candidatus Roizmanbacteria bacterium CG_4_10_14_0_8_um_filter_39_9 | reverse complement strand
TTACTTACAGGCAATTATCGTATATAATTATCTTTTGAATCTATTTATATGAAAGTTAAACAAAGAACACATAAAGGAGCATCTAAACGTTTTCGCGTAACCAAAAACGGAAAGGTTATGCATCGCTCACAAAAACTCAGACACTTACGTCATGTCAAAGGAAAACGTAATACAAGACGCCTAAAGCTGATGAAGGTGATAACGGGTAAGTTTGCAAAGAAATTGAAAAAAATCTTGGGTATTAAATAATTTTTATTTTGTCCTATGGTGCGTGTAAAAGGCGGTGTTCACACAAGAAGAAAACATAATAAAGTATTGGGCCTTGCAAAAGGATACTGGATGACACGTCACAAACAGTTTAAAAAGGCAAAAGAGGCAATTTTGCATGCCGGACAATACGCGTACGATGGTCGGAAACTTAAAAAACGAAACTTCAGAACATTATGGATTCTCCGCATGAATGCGGCCTTGCGAGCACTTGGCACCAAATACAGTTCCTTTATCCATATGCTTTCAGAAAAAAAAATTGAGCTTGACCGAAAAATTCTTGCACAGATTGCAGTCGAATATCCGGCAGTCTTCACAAAAATAGTTGAGAAGCTCAGGTAACTATTTTTTGCTTTGCTCTCAGACTTTCTTTTGCTATAATGAGACATGGATCAGTTAACCCAACTACGTTCTCAATTTAATGCAGAGCTTCTTGAAATAAAATCACCTTCCGAGATTCAACTTCTCGATACAAAATACTTAGGAAGAAATGGTTTAATAAACACGGTATTGCAGCATATCAAAGAGGTTCCTGCAGACCAAAAGAAAGAATACGGAACCAATCTTAATGAACTTAAACAGGAAATCATCAGGTCAATTTCTGAAAAAAAGACTTTCCTATTGCAGTCTGCTGAAACTAAGCAGCAAATTGACGTTACTCTTCCTGGAACTTCATACCCAAAAGGAAGCCTACATCTCATCACAATAGCAATTGATGAGATTACTTCTATTTTTGAAAAAATTGGATTCATCCGCGTATCTTATCCTGAGGTTGAATATGAATTTTTTTCTTTTGAGTCCCTTAACATGCCAAAAACTCATGCAGCACGCGATGATTTTGAAACATCATTTATCGAGGCGCCGGTCCACCCCAAATGGGGAAAGATGCTTTTAACCCCTCACACCTCATCCGGTCAGGTGCGTGAAATGTGGAGAGTGAAGACCCCTCCTGTTCGTATGATTAATATCTCGAAAACATATAGACCAAACTGGGACGCAACACATACGCCAATGTTTTTTCAGTTTGAAGGACTTTGTCTTGATAACGGAATTAACATAACCCATCTGAAAGGAACACTTGATTATTTTGTTAAATCTTACTTTGGAGAAGACATTCGAGCTCGACTACGTCCCCATCATTTTCAGTTTACTGAGCCGTCCTTCGAAGTTGATGTTACCTGCACGGTATGCAAGGGGACATCAATAAATAATGGCCAAAAGTGCAAAATATGTAAGTCCGGATGGCTTGAGCTTGGGGGAACGGGAATGGTACATCCGAATGTTTTAAAATCCGGCAACATTGACCCAAAAATATATACCGGATGGGCATTTGGGTTTGGTATTGAACGCGTTATTATGATGAAATTTGGCATCGATGATATTCGCAATTATTATTCGGGGGACATCCGATTTCTTGAACAGTTTTAACTATGAATATACGCATTACTCACAAATGGTTGCTTGAATATTTAGACACGAATGCGGCGCCTGTTGATATTCAAAAGCATCTCACGCTTTGCGGCCCATCAGTCGAGCGCGTTGATAAAATTGCAGATGACGACTGGGCATATGATATCGAGATTACGTCAAACAGGATTGATACGGCTTCCGTGTATGGAATTGCTCGTGAGGCACAAGCAATTTTAAAGCGAGCAAAATTTGATGCCGTGTTGAAGCCGTTTAGTGCCCCTGATGTAAAAGGAACCGATGAACTTTCTCTTTTCATAGAAGATAAAGATAAACTCTGCAATCGATTATTGGCGGTTGTTATCGACAATGTAAATGTCCTACCTTCACCCGAATACATGCAATCTCGTTTGAAGGAAGCGGGAGTTCGTTCCCTAAATAACCTTATTGATATAACAAACTATGTGATGATTGAGACGGGTCACCCGGTCCATGTGTTTGATTATGACCGTATTGCTACCGGCAAACTTATCATACGCCATGCAAAAAAGGGTGAAGAGTTGATAACGCTTGATAATAAAAAATATAAGCTGAATGAATGGGATGTGATTATTGACGATGGAACGGGACGAATTATTGACCTTCCGGGTATTATGGGGACGGCAAATTCAGTCGTTACCAGCAAAACTAAACGAGTAGTCTTATTTATTGAATCAAATGACCCAACCGTTATAAGAAAAACCTCAATGACTCATGGAATTCGGACCATGGCCGCAACCTATAATGAAAAATCTCCAGACCCTGAAATAGCAAGAACGGCTCTATTACGAGGCGTCTCACTTCTTACCACATTGGCTAGGGGAACAATTGCGTCGCCAGTTTATGACATGGTTGAGCATCCCAAAAAAGAGATTGATCTTTCTGTTTCTGTTGCGTATATCAATTCTCGCTTAGGAATAGTACTGACGCAGAAAGAAATGACGGAAATTCTTTTTTCGCTTGATTTTAAGGTGGTGACTAAAAATTCAGACATAATCGTGCTAAAGATCCCAACATTTAGACAGCCCGATGTATCAATCCAGGAGGATGTTGTTGAAGAGATCGCACGAATCTACGGCTACTATAATTTTCCAAATGCCCTTCAACCCTCAGTATATGTAAAACAACCAAAGGAAATGGAAGATTTGTTTGTATATTCCCACAAAATTAAATTATTTCTAAAACACCTCGGACTTCACGAAGTATTAAACTACTCAATGATCTCGAAGGAAATGATTGAGGGAGTTGACATGGCAATAGAAGACCACCTCAATTTATCCAATGTCATGTCTGAAGAAATAAAATATTTAAGGATTTCCCTTATCCCATCACTTATCAAGAATATCAAACTGAACGAGGGGAGATCGTCTTCAATAAATTTGTTTGAGCTGGCAAAAGTATATTTGAAAACAGAATCAGAACCTCCAACCGAACTATATAAGCTGGGAATGGTGACTACTACCAGTTTTGTTGATCTGAAAGGTCAGGTTGAGGGTTTGATGAGTGAGTTGAATATAGCAGACTATCAGATCTCTCCTTCAACTAACCCGTTGTATGCTCCCGGCATCCAGGCTAAATTAAGTATCGGAAAAACTGTTCTTGGGGAGTTCGGACAACTGAAGGCATCTTTGAAAGAAAAAAATGCTCTTGTTTCTGAAGTATTTGCCGGAGAGCTTGATTTTAGTGAGTTAATTGCCAATTCGAAACCTATTTCTCAATATATTCCTGTCCATCCATACGCGGTAATAAAACTGGACACAACTATAGAGTTTTCGGCACAAAAAACATTCGCAAAATTTAAAGACTATGCTTTCAGGTCATCAAGGATTCTTTCGAAATTACAAGTAGTGGATACCTATAAAAATAAAGTAACCCTTCGCCTCTATTTTTCGTCTCCAAAAGAAAATATTACCGAAGAAACTGCAAAAAAAGAACTTAAGTTATTATTAACTGCTTGAAGAAGAGCTTGACGAGGAGGGGGTGGGCGTAGGAATTGGAGTATTTGTAGGCCCAGTCGTCGGAGCTACATAATCCCATGGCTTATTGAGGCCAAATCGTATTTCAGACTCAGACGATTTTCCTTTTTCATTCTCTGCA
>PFLF01000088.1 GCA_002784505.1 Candidatus Roizmanbacteria bacterium CG_4_10_14_0_8_um_filter_39_9 | reverse complement strand
TGGTAGGGCGAGTATATAAATCCAGAATCCAATCAAGCGATAATGGGGCAAATCACACAAATCAATCTTTATGGTCGGCCGGAGCTATCTGGACAACGGGAGTACCTTATTGTTGTAAAGCAAGTGCGTCGGATTTTACAACCCTTTCCCCATCCGGCGGGACATGTTATGGCCTCCCCGGAGGCGCTACATCTTTTCCCGCAACGTACAGTTGGAATGCTATTGACGATGCTTCGGGATACCACATAACAATTTCACATAGTGAAGGCGGACTATGTTTAGATATCATGATTGGAAAAACAACAACATTAAACTTGTCATCGGCCCAGCAACAGGCATGTAATGCAAAAGGAACGGGAGCTTTTAATTGGACAATAAATGCGACTTATGATGGTGGATGTGCACCAAGCGCAACGGCGACGAGCAGCTTTAAATTTGATAAATCTCCGCCGGTTATGCCAATGCCAACCATTGCTTTTTCACCGGAATCGGTATCATGTCCGGGAAAATATAAAGCAACGCTTTCCTGGAATGCGGTGAATGATAATGCGGGGGATTGTGCGGGGATCGACACCCTTCCCTATACGTCAGTAGTTTCAACATCTAATACCTATTCCCCTCCGGCAACAGGTTGGGACACAAATTGGACAGCGGTAAGGACACAAACATCTTCTTCAGGATGGGCGGGAGGAACACAAATATACGGCGAGGTTAAAGCAAGAGACTCAAAAGGAAATGAATCGGTATGGTCTAAAATCGGCGGGGGTACGGGAGAAACCATTCCTGTTCCCACCCCTTTTCCCACGATTTATATTTATGGAAATTATATAGAAGATACGGGAACCACCGCACCCATCTGTAGTGGCCAGATGACCATAGATCCAAGCCTTCTTTCGATTAACTTGAATGTTTCGGGTCCCGGGGTTACCCCTATTTGTACTCCTCATGACACATGGTATGAATGTACCATTGCTGTTGACAATATCAATACTCCTTGCGCAACCATAGATCACAGTGTAGCCCTGGATGGCTCATATGGTATCTATGAGCCGGGAGAATGGCGTGAACAAAGTACCTGCGTGGGCGATCCTGTTCCAACAATTATGATTACGATGGGGCCATTCCCTCCCGGACCATCACCAACCCCGGCAAACATTTACTTTCCCTATGGATCGGCATCGGGCGGTTGGTTTAAAGAAAAAAATACCGGATTTTATAACAGAAAAACGAGAAATAACCTCATTCCCAACAATCCCCTTGCGTTTGACGCAATAGACGACACGGTTGTTCCTCCCAACGATAAATATCTTATCATTGGTGCGGCAGGTGCAGTGCTTAATGGAGGGAGTATCAATCTGGGACCAAACGCAACAAATAATACCGGACAGGGGAGCGAAGTTTCATACTCTTCTTCAAACTGGGGAGTGTCATCCTATACCGCCTCCTCTCTTTTTTCACCTGCAAAATTTACTGACTATACCAAATCACGGAAACAATATACAACCATTACCAAACCCGATCTTTCCGAGATCGTTGCGAGTGGAATGTATTATTTGAAAGACAACCTCATCATTAATGCAAGCAATGTTGGAATTTTTAAGGATAAGAATATAATATTATTCAGTGACACCGCATCAGTTACTATCCTCAATAACATTGATAATGATAATTCGGACGGATTTACCCTAGGGACAGGGGCCCTTGGTATTGTTGCCGATACTATAACCATCAACAATACGCTGTCTGAGATTGATGCCATTCTGATTGGTAACACGGTAAATATCGGCACAAGTGGAGTAAAATTGAAAATAAAAGGGAACCTTATTAATCTAGATGGTACGTTCACCAACAAGCGATCACAGGATAATGCACAATATCCTTCACTTTTTGTAATATTTGATCCAAAAACGTATCTTGATCTGTTGCCCTATTTATCAATCAGCATGTATGACTGGAAACAAGTACAGTAATCAATGTCAAATTTCAAAGTTCAAATGACAAATCAAATTCAAATAACCCGCTTCGACCGCGAAGCGAGGCGAGCAAAATTCAAACACAATCAAAGCGGACAAATATTGCTGATTACGGTCATGTTACTTGCAACGGCGATAACGGTTATCATGACCATATCGTTTAGTTCGCGAACAGAAACGCAGATAACAAAGCTTGAAGAAGGATCACAAAAAGCCCTATCGGCGGCTGAGGCCGGCCTTGAGGCAGCGATACAGAAAAAAACCAACATTGTATTGCAGCGTGATCTGACAACCTTTCAGGACGGGTCCATTACCGGACAGGCAAACATCGTTGAGGTTGGGGGGAAGGAGTTTGTCACTCCGCTTTTACAACGGGATGAACAATATTTCTTTTATCTTACCTCGTACAATCAACCAGCCTTCGGATCGGACTATTGGCGCAACTACCTTATGATCTACACACAGTCTGAAGCGGGTACATGTCCTGCGCTTGAGCTGACACTTATTGCGTCGGACAACTCCATTTCCCGCTCGGTTATGGATTATTGCGCAAATATAATGACAACAGGTGGGACCAATAATGTTCCAACATCGGCAACCCTACCCTCGGACACGCCGGGGGACACGGTTGACCAAATTAAATTTGCATATCGGGTAACTAACCCAATAGATCTTACCGCCACCTATAAACTCCTTATTGTGAGGGTCCTGAACGCATCTACCCGCATTGGATTTAAAGGAAGCTCAACGGGAGGGGGAGTATATAATTGGATAAATCTAAAATCTCAGGGCAGACTCATAACCTCTGAAGCAAAAACGCAGGACGGTATAACCAAGCGTATTGAACTATTTCAATCCTATCCTCAGGTTCCGGCAGATTTTTTTGTCACCTCTTTCTAAAAGTAGTTAGTAGATAGTAGTTGGTAGTTAGAATGAAATTTGAGAGGTGATGGTTGTTGCGATTGACTTCATTTCTTCGGGAGAAATCTTCTTGAAGTTTTTTAAATCAAGTACCCCGCCGTCGTTTTCAAAACGGGGAATAATCCAAATATGAGCATGATGAACCTCCTCGCCAACCGTCAAAAAATTTATTGACGATGCATCAGTTGCCTTTTGAATATTTTTAGCCATTTTTCGCGCAGTTTCAAAGTAGCGTCCAAAGTCAGGAACATCATACACAAAGCGAAAATGTCTTTTGGGAATAAGGAGAGAATGGCCCAGATTAAGCGGGCGGATATCCAAAAACCCGTAAAAAGAATCATCTTCATAAATAGAATAGGACGGAATTTTTTTTGCAACTATTTTACAAAAAACGCAGTCTTCCATATGAGTTTATTATACATAATCCATATATCTTGCACAACGTTGATAAATCTGACATAATGGGGGGACTTGAAGGCGTTATCAATTCATACTTAACACCTATGGACATTGATCAGCTTATTAACACTGCAGTTTTTTCACCGGATGATATGGAGAAAAAGACAGCGCGGGAAAACGTTCGAAAAATTGCCAAAGAAAAAGGCATCTACAGTGCATCAATTCACGCCCTCTATTTGGCAATTGGACAGGGAAAAGTTAGTGGGTTCACCGTCCCTGCGATAAACATCCGCGCACTTACCTATGACACCGCACAGGTTATTTTTAAATTGGCCCGAGAGCATCACATTGGTCCATTTATTTTTGAGATTGCTCGAAGTGAACAGGGATATACGGAGCAACAACCGGACGAATATACCGTAGCCGTTTTAGCAGCTGCAATAAAGACCGGATATGCCGGCCCCGTTTTTTTGCAGGGCGACCACTATCAGTTTAAAAGAAACGTTTATTCAGAGACTCCCGAAAAAGAAATTGAAGCGCTCAAGGGGCTCATTAAAAAATCTGTTGAGGCCGGATTTTACAATATTGATATTGACGCCTCAACCCTTGTTGATCTTGCAAAAGAGAAAGTTGAAGATCAGCAAAAAACCAATTTTGAGATGACAGCACTCCTTCACGATTATATCCGTGAAACTCAACCAACAGGAGTTGTGGTATCTGTCGGAGGTGAGATTGGTCATATTGGAGGGAAAAACAGTAACGCGGACGAATTTCGAGCATTTATGAATGGATTTAAACAGAGTGCAAAAGTCCAAGGGGGTATAAGCAAGGTAAGCGTTCAGACCGGGACAAGCCATGGAGGAATTCCCTTGGCTGATGGCACCATCGCAAAGGTAAAATTGGATTTTTCAGTGTTGCAAACCGTAACTGAGGCAGGACACAGTGAATATAAGATGGGAGGAGCAGTACAACATGGTGCATCAACCTTACCTGAGGAGTTATTTAATAAATTTCCGGAGGTAAAGACGCTTGAAATTCATCTGGCAACCGGATTTCAAAATACGGTGTATGATAATCTCCCCACGGTATTAAAAAATAGAATGTACGAATGGATAAAAACAAATTATGCTAAGGATCGCAAAGATGGGCAAAGCGATGAACAGTTTATTTACACCATGCGTAAAAAGGCCATAGGTCCTTTTAAAAAAGAACTTTGGGGAATGACGGAAGATGAGAAAAAACCGATACGGGAAGCACTTTCCCGACAGTTTTTATCCATGTTTACCAAACTGAATATATTAAACACCGATTTTCTTATAAAGCCCTATGTATAAACACGTTACTACCCTCACCGAATTTGTTGTGGCCTCGGAGCGTAAACAAAAAGAAGCAACCGGGTCTTTTACTCTTCTTTTGACCCATATCGAAAATGCGGCAAAAATCATCGCAAGCCATGTAAAGAGATCGGGACTTGCCGATATTTTAGGGAAGACCGGGACAACGAATGCCTACGATGAAGAGGTGCAAAAGCTGGATGAATTTTCTGACAAACTTCTTTTTGACATGTTAAGCGATAGCGGACAGATCGGGTATCTGGGCTCAGAAGAAAAGGAAGATGTGTTATGTGTAAACAAAAAAGGAAAATATAATGTTTTTTTTGATCCGCTTGACGGTTCGTCCAATATCGATGTCAACATAAATATCGGCACTATTTTTTCTATCTATCACAATGACGGAGATGTGCTGCGGGAAGGTCGGGTGCAGGTTGGCGCGGGATATGTGCTTTATGGCCCCAGCGTCATGTTTGTTTATTCTTCGGGGGCAGGAGTGAATGGGTTTACTTTAGACCCCTCGATTGGCAGCTTTCTCCTGTCTCATGAGAATATCATCGTTCCCCAAAACAAGAATTATTATTCAATAAATGACGGAAACTATGAGCTGTTCGAAAATAGTATGAAAGAGTATTTGACGAGCATAAAGAAAGAGGAAAAACCCTACCAATCGCGCTATGTGGGATCAATGGTCGCCGATGTTCACAGGACCTTGCTAAAGGGGGGAATTTTTATGAATCCGTCAAACAAGAAACGACCCGACGGCAAGCTACGGCTTTTATTTGAAGTAAACCCTTTTGCATATTTAATGGAACAGGCGGGGGGAAGTGCGGTATCGGGAAAGATAAGTCCGCTTGATATAAAGCCCCAAAGCCTAACCCAGCGTACACCGATTGTGATGGGAAGCAAAAATGAGGTTAAAAAATATTTGACATTTATATAACAAACTGCAAATGTGCTTTTTTGCCGCCACACCCTAAAGGGAACCCTGGCGATTGCAAAAAAATCACATCTGCAGTTTTAATTACCAATTTTATTTTTTTATGAAAAAAATTAAAGTAGGTCTTAACGGGTTCGGGAGAATCGGACGTGCATTTACGCGAATTGCACTGGATCGCGATACATTTGAAATCGTTGCTATAAACACACGGAAAACTACTCCCGATATGCTGGCATATCTTCTGCAGTATGACTCGGTTTATCGCCGGTATGGGAAGAAGGTTTTAGAGGTTGAAGGAGGAATTAGTATCGACGGGAAAAAAATTTCCACACTTCTTACCGCTGATATTGCGGCCATTCCTTGGGGTGAGTATGGAGCAGAGGTGGTTGTTGATGCGACGGGGGCATTTACAAAAAAGGAAGACCTGATGAAGCACATAACAGGGACGGTAAAAAAAGTATTACTTACGGCCCCTTCCAAAGACAAAGAGACAACGCATGTGGTACTAGGCGTCAATGACGACCAAATTAACTGGAAAAATGAACAGGTCATATCAAATGCCTCCTGTACAACCAACTGTGCGGCACCTATGTTCAAAGTAATCGAAAATGAATTTGGGGTTGAAATGGGATATTTAACCACCATTCATTCCTATACGGCAACTCAATCATTATTAGACGAGGCAAATAAGAAACCTGATAGATCTCGGGCCGCGGCATTAAACATGGGCCCTTCAACAACGGGCGCCGCAAGGGCGGTTGGTAAAGTCATTCCCTCCCTTGCGGGCAAGCTTGACGGGATGTCAGTTCGTGTCCCCACCCCCACCGTTTCATTTACCGATATTTCAGCAGTCATGAAAAAAGAAGTAACGGCCGAGGAAGTAAACGCTGCGTTTAAAAAGTATGCCGATGGAGCCATGAAGGGCATTCTGTCATATGAAATAGCGCAATTAGTATCAAGCGATTTTATTGGCGACACCCATTCATGCATCTTCGACTCAAATTACACAAAAGTTATCAATGGAAAATTGCTTAAAATATTCGGGTGGTATGACAATGAGTGGGGATACTCAACTAGAATGGTGGATTTGGTTGAAAAGGTGAGTGAATACGTTTAAAACTCGTCAATTTTATAAATTTAAGCAGGTGTCACGAGTTTCATGGTTCCCAACAGCGCGCAGGGCTCCGAATCGGAGCCGAGCACTGGTGGGAAAAAAACGAGTGACAGAATCTGCTTAAAAAAACATTTTATGAAAACTGTTCAATATGTCGACGAGGTTGAAATAAGGGATAAAAAAGTGCTTATCAGAGTAGATTTTGATGTTTCATTGAACCCCGATCACTCAATTGCCAATGACGTCAGAATCAAACAGAATATCCCCACTCTAAAATATTTATTAAACAATAATAATCGGTTAATTTGCATTGCCAAACTCAACAGGCCCAAGACGCGCGATCCGGGGCACTCACTCAAACCAGTGGTTAAAAGACTGCGGGAATACCTGGTCGACTACAAAATAACACTTGTTGATGACTTCCTGACATGCGATCCTAAAATATTCAAAGATCAGAAACCAAATGAAATTTTAGTTTTAGAAAATATCCGCTTTTATCCTCAGGAGAAAGACTACTCGACCCTATTTGCCAAAAGACTTGCTTCACTTGCGGATGTATACGTGAATGATGGCTTTGCGGTGAGCCATCGGACGGACACGTCGGTTATTGGTCCCCCAAAATATATTCCCGGCTATGGAGGACTGCTTCTCAAAAAAGAATTGGAAATGTTAAGTCGCATAATCAAAAATCCTGCAAAACCGACGGTTGCAATCATCGGGGGAGCAAAAGTTTCCACAAAAATCGGTTTGGTGAATAAATTGGTCAAAATTGTTGACTTTTTGATTATTGGGGGAGGGTTGGCAAATACCTTTGTGTGTGCACAGGGGCATGAAGTGGGGACGAGTTTTTGCGAATATGAAGCCGTTCAACAGGCAAGGAAACTTCTTGCCCTTGCCAAAGGGAACAGGGCACATATCGTATTACCTGTTGATGCAGTCGTTGCTTCGTCAAAGGATGACAAGGAAACGGAGGTCGTAAAAATAGAGAATATTCCGCCAAAAAAATCGATTTTTGATATCGGGCCGGAAACGAAGGCCCAAATCGGATGTATTCTTGCAAGTGCAAAGACCATTATTTGGAATGGGCCTGTCGGATATTTTGAAAATCCCGCATTTCGTCGGGGAACCGATTTTATTTACTATTCGATTGCCCATAATAAAGAGGCTGTTTCAATAGTAGGGGGAGGAGACACGCTATCCGCAATATCAAATAAAGAATATCTGGATAAAATAACCCACATTTCAACAGGCGGGGGAGCCATGCTTGAGTTTATTGAAAAGGGAACCTTGCCGGGGATTGAAGCGCTAAAAAGATAAATGTCTCCATAGGTAGATTCTGTCAGAAATTCTTTTCCCGTCGGTGCTCGTGCTCTGCGCGCCGCCGGGATCCCTAAATTCGTGACACCTACTTGCTCACAATGATTTCAATTACCTTATTTACTTCTTTAGGAGATGAGGCGGTGATAATATTTTTTGACTCTTCGATGGAGGGAAGGAAATTTTTTCCGACGGTTTCATCTCCATTTACCCAGTAGATGTCAAGGTTAGACACGGTATTTTTATTCCAAAAATTCCGCATTTGGGCTTCAGAAAAAACAAAAATCATTCCATCAGCACCCCCGATATCTTTTTTTGATCTTACATACATAAGTCCCTTCTCCCACTTTTCGGGAGTGTCGGCGACGAGCAGGCGGTAGTTGGTATTAAGTAGTTGGTAGTTGGTTGTTTCATAATTTGAAAAATCAGTTTTGTCATTTGAATTTTGTAATTGATTAGAAATTTGAAATTTGTTATTTGTTATTCGCTTATAGATGCGGATGACAGGGTGATCAAAAACCGTCCATGTTTCCTCTGCCTGTTCATCGGGAAACTCAAGAATCGTTTTCCCGAATAGTTCAATTCGGGGGTAAGAACTAAACTCGGCAATCTTTTGAAATCCAAGCTTTCCAGATTTCAGATCATCATAGTATGCATTGAGAATAGGATAAGTTTGGGCCGGGTGGTTTGCAAATATGCGCCGGGACGGAACAAAAATATAATCAGCTTCAGAAACAAGACCATGTAGTCGAGTTTGCAATCTTCTTTCTTCATCAAGATCATAAAAGTTAAAATTAATGATTTGGTAGTTGGTAGGGACAGGTTTAAAACCTGCTCGTACATCATTGGGAGATGGTATCGGGATATCTATTACATTTGCTGTCTCTGAAAGAATTTTTGATCCTGTTGGAATATGAGAATAGATCCAATTTGAAGCCTTAAACCGAACATCCGGCGCTTGATAAATGGAGAGGTAAGCTATGCCGGGAACAACAGTTATAACTGTTATAAAAATTATAATCATTATAACTTTTATTTTTTTTATCAGAAAAAGTACTGCAAAAACGGATATGAGAGGAAAAATGGGCGCCATAAACCGACTCCATTTGGCAAAAAAGAAACCGTTTGGGATAAAATAGGCGAGGATCGCAAATCGAATTACATTCAGATATTTATTTTTCCAAGGCAACCCCAAAAAACCCAAAACCCCTAAAATATACATGGGCCATCCCAATGCATAGGGAAGTATTTTTTGCATCTGGAATATAATCGGAAAGGTCCCGACAAACTGGCGGGTATAGAAGGGGATATATGTCCCAAGCCCAACAGCCGACTCATAGTTCATCGAAGAGATAAACTCTTCCCAGTTGAGAAAATTGTGGGGGGAAAATATAACCGTTACGATTAGGGTAATAATCAGGAACAGTAATACCTGCGCAGATTCTGTCATCAATGTTTTTCCCACAAGTGCTCGTGCTCTGCGCGCTTGTGGGAACCCTTGCATTGCTGCCACCTGCGCCTTAATGATTATGAAAGACCTTGCAACTATTGAGGCGAGTGGTACAGAGAGAAGAACAAGCGAAGAGACCTTTGTGGCAAGAGCTAGGCCGCAAGTAGCCGCTAGCAAATAGTAGTTGATA
Source organism: Candidatus Roizmanbacteria bacterium CG_4_10_14_0_8_um_filter_39_9 (assembly GCA_002784505.1). Taxonomy (GTDB): domain Bacteria; phylum Patescibacteriota; class Microgenomatia; order UBA1406; family GWC2-37-13; genus YC2-FULL-38-9. The sequence continues at coordinate 6,877 of PFLF01000088.1, read as the reverse complement.
GTTGGAAGTTGGGATGGTTTTTTTTCTGAAATAATTCGGAGAGATAAATATACAATCAGTGAGTAAAACAGCATCAGAAATGATTCGGTTGTTCCAAAATGAGAAAACTGGATAAAGTATGGAGAAAAAGTCAGAATGAAAAAGCCAGCAATCTGTGCTTTATAATTTTTCTTACCGACTATAATCTGCAACAGCCTCATCAGAACAATAACATTCAGTACGGAAGCGATTACGGATATGTATCTCAATGCTAATGTGGCCTCTTCAAATCCAATCGGCGTATCCAAATCCCCGTCAAAAAACTTCATAACTCCGACGATCCCATATCCGATGTAGAGCGGAAACTGTCCATAGGCGTAAAAATGGGGGTTAAGACAGGCAGTTAGTTGCTGGTAGTTAGTAGTTAGGATATTTGATGGTAGGTTACAGTGGAGTTGTTGAATTGCCATTACCATATTGCGTTCATCAGGATGCATGGCGTAAGGAAGCCCCCAGCTGAGCCCCACCAAACGCGTATAGAGAAGGAGAATAAGGCCCGAAATTATGAACATCGACTTGATTTTTTGCATGACAACCATTATTATATACAAGTACCGAACTAAATTAGTTAAGATCGTCAGGGTAATCACAAAATATTTTTATGACATACGAATTTACGTTTCTTCTGAACGAAGAAAAAGAACTTTCCGTTATTAAAGAGATTGTTGTTGCACATAAGGGCGAGGTAATATCAGAGACAACATGGGGCAAAAAACAACTGATCTACGCTATCAAAAAACACTATTCTGCCGTCTTTTATTGCTGGAAGATCAAAATACCTAAGCCAAACATGTCTGATTTCAAGAAAAAGTTAAATTATAACGAAAAGATTATTCGCTATCTATTATTAGTTTCTTAAAGTGGTAGGGACAGGTTAAAACGTCCGTACGACAGAATAAGAATATGTCAAGCAGATCAATGAATAGGGTTGTTCTCGTCGGTAATTTGACCCGTGATCCGGAGTTGAAATATACTCCAAATGGGACAGCGGTTTGTACATTTGGCGTTGCAACCAATCGAAGTTGGACAACACAAGATGGGCAGACGAAAGAAGAGACACAGTATCACCGCATCGTGGCCTGGCAGAAGCTGGCCGAACTTTGTGGAAAGTTACTTACAAAGGGCAGGAAGGTTTACCTTGAGGGCCGCGTAACATACCGGAACTTTGTGGGGAAAGACAGCATCCAAAGAACCATCTGTGAAATAGTAATGGACGATTTTATTGTTTTTGGCGATGGAAAAAGACCTGTTCCACCAATCGAGGGAGCAGTAGCGGGGGAAGTAAAACCCAAGACGCATGTGTCTGAGGCCGTGAGTACGGCAAGTACGGTGGTCGAAGAGACGAAGCATGATGAGACGGTTAATCCAGAAGATATCCCCTTTTAACAATTTTTATTGTGAGATATGGCAAAATGTTTTTTTTGTGAACATAAGATAGACCCAACATATAAAGAGTTTGAGAATATTGAAAAGTTTTTATCCCCCCGGAAAAAAATCATAAATCGTGAACGAAGCGGTGTATGTGCCAAACATCAGCGCATGCTTACCCACGAGATTAAATATGCACGGTTTCTTGCCCTTCTTCCCTACGTTTCCTATCAGGGAATGAAATAATTTTAAACTTGTAGTAGGTTATAATGAATATATGATTATAACCTTGGCATTTCCCGAAAAAGCAAAACTCCTCATCAAAGCAGGACAGTCTTTGGAAATAGGAGCTTCACTGTATGAAGAATCTGCTCAAAAAGAAATAAAAATACAGATTGCGCAAAAACTGCACATCGCTCCGCACACGATCTTTAAACACCTTAAAAAATTTGTGGGGGACGAAATAAGCAAAGATGAACTTCTTGCGGAAAAAAAATCACTTTTCAGTACAGCGTCCTGCCGAAGTGAGTTTACAGGCGTTATTAAGGAGATTAATCACGCGGAGGGTGTAGCACTACTTTCAATTCGAACGGAAGACGATATACACTATTTATCACCTCTTCAGGGAACGGTTGAGGAATTGACAAAAAAAGAAATAAAAATCAAAATCAGTAAGGCGAAAGAGTACGATACGAAAGAAATAGCGGGAAGAATGGGGGGAAGAAGCGTATATGTACAAAACGAGCATGATATTATCTCGGAAGAAATGGTAAATGGCGCAATAATTATTGCGGAGAAACTGACAAGTTACAGTCAGATGAAGCATGAGGCCCTCGGAGCTGTGGGCTTTGTATTAAATCGACACCTGGTTGAGATAGCTTCAACACCCCATGCCGTTGTAAAGACAGTCCAAGATTTTGAGGCTATTCAAAAAAATAAATCTCCCTATTGCTTTATTGACAATGTGTCAGGTAAAATTGTTTTTTACGGATAAATATATGACACACGACTCCAAAAAAATAACAAACATTCTCCTTGTTTTGGCTGTTACGGTCCTTCTTTTTGGATCGGGGTATAAAATTGGGCAATACCAAAGCACGCTCCATCAGACTACAAAATCCGGCCTGTCCCTTTTCAACACTTCCTCCGCTTCCTCGCTCGGAAAAACAGCCGCCAAAGATATGGACTTTTCCCTGTTTTGGGACACCTGGTCTCAAATAGAAGCCAAGTATGTCGATCAGAAGAAAGTAGACCCGAAGAAGATGTACTACGGAGCTATAAAAGGGATGGTTGCCGCAGTCGGTGATCAATACACCTTCTTTTTAACGCCTGAGGAAAATAAGCAAACGAAAGATGATTTGGGAGGTAAATTTGAAGGGATCGGGGCACAGCTGGGGATGGATGCAGGATTTATTACGGTTATTGCGCCCCTCAAAGACTCACCCTCTGAAAAAGCGGGTTTAAAAGCGGGTGACGTCATTACAAAAGTTAATGGCGAGTCAACATCGGGATGGGTGCTTCCTCAGGCGGTTGCAAAAATCAGGGGGGAGAAAGGAACAAAAGTGAAACTAACCGTCAACCGCGATACAAAAGAGTTACATATTGATATTGTTCGTGACACCATCAAGGTTGAGTCCGTGGAGATAACCCTCAATGAACAGAAAAAAGATTGTGGAACCATTTGCGGAGATGTTGCGTATCTGAAACTGAATCAATTCGGAGAAAATACCGTTGATGAGTGGGAGCAGAAAGTGGCCGAAATAAAGTCAAAATGGGACAGCCGTGCGATTAAGGGAATGGTTCTTGATATGCGGGATAATCCGGGAGGCTATCTTGAAAGCTCAGTGTATCTGGCCGGAGAATTTTTACCAAAAGGCGCATTGGTGGTTCGCCAGGAATCTCCCTCCCTCGGAAACAAAGACTATACCGTTATGCGGACCGGATCGCTCCTCGACATTCCCCTCGTTGTACTCATAAATAAAGGATCAGCTTCGGCTGCAGAGATATTAGCGGGAGCACTCCGAGATCATAAGCGGGCAAAACTCATCGGTGAAAAATCATTTGGAAAAGGATCGGTACAGGAAGCGATGGATTTAAAAGACGGGGCAGGACTGCACGTCACGGTTGCCAAGTGGGTACTTCCAAAAGGAGACTGGATCAATCATAAAGGAATAGAGCCGGAAGTAAAAGCTGAAAACAAAATAGCGGAAGGAAACACCCTTACCCGAGAAGCAGACACACAGCTGGATCGTGCCATTGAAGAACTTCTTCATTAAGCTTGTCTTTAGAAAGTAAATAGAGTAATAAAATTATAGAAAGCAGAGGCATGAATCTCAACAATACCCCCTGTGTCGGCGGCAATATAGACATCTTTTGGTATCGAGAGAGGGATCATCCCCAATAGTTTTTGTATTTTTGAGGCAGGAATTTTATACACAAGCTGACCATTGTGGGATTCAAGCACGATATTATCAGGCAAAATATTTTTTTCAATAAGTTTAAGCTCGCGTATTATGTTTAGGGCATCATCGGGCATAATGGAAACGCGCTGTTTGCCGTTTGGAGTATCAACCGTGAGCGTGTTGGTCAACGGATCAATCTGAATCCCCATAGATATGCGAGCTTTCACGTCGTTTTTAGATATGGAAAGAGAACTATTATTTGTTGTATCTGTCGAAATAGTGATGCGTTGCATTGCTTTTTGAATGACAAATTGCTCCTCGTTTGTGTTGACAGTGCTTCCATCTGTTTTATTTACCTGGATATCCAGTCCGGATCCTGAGGAGCTTGCGCCTGCTTCTTTTGACGGGGTATTTATGCCAATTGATGCTATAACGTGTCCCGAAATAAACTCGGGAGGTGCGGGTTCAGTAGAAACGATAGATGTGTGAGGTTTAGGGGTTGGGACAATAAATATACCACCCTTCAGCTCATCGGGGATCTGAGTTGGAGTTACGTCGGGAGGAGTAGCTGGCGGATTCATTAGATCCTGGGAAGAGGGGATAGATGTATGGCTTATATTAAGTTCTGCGGGGCGGGTTGGATAGGGGGTGTCCGTGATATACGGCCCACTCGATGATGAGCTACGGGATGAAGAAGAGTTGTCCGTAGATGAATATTGACTCGAAGAACTTTCTGAACTGTTATGAGCGGTTGGGATGGTGGGACTCGGGCCCTGCCAATTGTTTCCGCCTGACCCAGACGGTTGAGTTGGCTGAGGGGTAGAGGTAGCGGCAGGATTGTTTTGATTTGAGGGATGGCTACTTGAGGAACTCGAACTGCTTGAACTGCTTGAACTGCTTGAACTGCTTGAACTGCTTGAACTGCTTGAACTGCTACTGTTTGAGTTATTATTCGCATTTTCATAGTGATCGATGATAGTTGATGTTGATGTAGGTTGGGTCGTCACCGTTGGACTGTTGGAAAGAAGCGGGACTACCGTCGGTATTCTCGGGGCGGGGCCTGCGATATAAAAATAATTGGTATTTCCACTCACACTTTGCCATCCGAGCACTGCACCAAGCGTATGTTCTTGAATATCTCCCATTGTTGTCCAGTATGCAGATATGGGATTAAGCGACGAGATTAAGCCAAAACAAATAAGAAACAAAACAAAAACACGCAAAGATCTTCTCATGACCTTAATCATAAAGACTTTCCTATATAATTGCAATATGTTTGATACCCATTGTCATCTCAATTTTTCACGGTTTAAAAATAATCTTAGCCAGGTTGTAGATTATGCTAGAAAAGGTGGAGTAAATAAAATAGTTGTACCCGGAACAGACATTTCCACTTCTCAGGAGGCCATTGAGATTTCGCATCAATTTGAAGGTGTCTATGCGGCGGTTGGAATTCACCCACATCATGCGTATGAGCTTTATCATTCGTCAATTTTATTATCTCAAGATCAACTCGGATCCCTCCCTATAGCGGGACCGGTCGCTCCTCATTCGACCTCGCAAAGCGAGGGGTCATTTCGGAGCTCCCTTCCTCAAACAACTGACTTGAGAAATAAAATAAGCGATCTAATTATATCGTTAGAACAAATGCTCCAAAATCCTAAAGTCGTCGCAATTGGGGAGATTGGGATAGATAAGCATGAATACAAAATGACAAAACACGAAAATTATGCCATTACTCCCGAATTTATCACACTTCAAAAGAAGTTGGTCGAGAGACAGATTGATTTGGGGCTCAGGAACAATAAAAGCATTATTCTTCATAATCGTGAAGCGCGTGAAGATCTTATGGATGTGCTTACAAAAGTTGATCTAAAACAGATGGAATACCGGACTGTCTTTCATTGTTGTGAGCCGGACGCATTCCTTTTTGATTTTGCCAAGGCAAACCATTTTTTTATCGGTGTTGATGGGGATGTTACCTATTGGAAGGAGAAACAGGAATTTATCAAAGAGGTCCCGTTTGAGATGCTTGTTCTTGAAACAGATGCTCCCTTTCTTCTCCCTGAGCCCCTCCGGGCCGAAAAAAAATATCCCAATAATCCGGGGAACATTCCAATCATCGCAAAGTTTATTGCCAATTTAAAAGGGGAAAGCGTTGAGGTGGTTGATCGGGTAACAACAGAAAACGCGCGGCGCCTCTTCAATCTACCAGAAGATCAGTGAAAGTATTATAGCTGCAACAAAACCCGCCTGATATGAGTTAAGAAAAAGCCCAAGAACTCCTCCGAACACAAATACCCCAATCATCAGAAATATATTGAACTGTCCTTTTATGGCAAGCGCAAAATGAATAAGCATTACATAAATGACTGAAGCGGCCATATAGTAAATCAGGGGTTCCATCACCTCCATTATACGGGATAAATAATGTGCAATAGACTTGTTCTGAATGAGTTACTGTTAAAAAACAGAGATCTCTTTTTGACATTTTCCGAAAGCGCCCCCCTATCGTAATGTGGATCAAAAAAAACGAGCAGCTTTTTAGCGATTTCACCCGGGTTTTCTGGGTCCGCAAAGACAGCATTCTCTCCTGAAATCTCATGAAAAACAGGTCGGTCTGCCAGAAGTGAAGGACAGCCGCAGGAGGCAGCTTCGACATAAGAAAACCCAAATCCTTCATCGCGAGATAGCAGTATATTTACTCGAGCTTGTTCATATAATTTTAACAATTCAAAATCGGTCACAAAACCTGGGAAAATAAACCGTTTATCATTTTTTGTCAGTGTTTTGAATTCGTTCAACTCCCGCTGCCAGGGATGTGATATTTTATTCTCCGACTCAAAGATTTTTCCGACAAACATGGCAACCACATTTGCTTTTTTTATGGCGTGCGCCATGTTGCATAAATTTTTATTCCATGTTCCGTCTCCTACATATATGCAGTATTCTCCCTGTGCACGTTCTTGATTTTTTTGCTTCTCTTCCCAAAAGAGCGAAGGGAGGGTGGGGTAAAGTACCTGGACTTGTGAGGGAGTAAACCCGAGCATAGTTACTATATCTTTTTT
>PFLF01000056.1 GCA_002784505.1 Candidatus Roizmanbacteria bacterium CG_4_10_14_0_8_um_filter_39_9 | reverse complement strand
TTCATCCCAGGTATAAGGCATCATATCACCCGGTCTAGTATCAATACCTACATCCATGCATTTACCTGGTTGTGTAAAACTACCGTGGCAGTGACCAAAAAGATGTATAGAATCCCTTTCACAATTTTCCCACTGAGCCATTGGAAAATGACACATTACTACCATTTGTTTTTCAATAAAAATTGTTTTCATTGAAGAAACAGAAGTACACAGATCCTGTAGTTCTTGGTTCTTTCGAATGTTGTGGTCGTGGTTACCAAGAATCAGATGGTGCTCAGCGCCAGTCGCGTTGATTCTGCTAAGAATCTTACGGCAAAAATCAACACCTTGGAAAGCAACATCGCCCAGATTGTAAAGTACATCGTCCGGACGCAGAGTCGCTTCAAGATTCCGAATCAGAATTTCTGACATTTCTTCCCAGTCTTTACCCTTCCGAGTAGTTGGGCAGAATTCTTGAATTCTGCGATGGCCATAGTGAAGATCTGAACAAAAATAAATCATGTTAATCAGCAATCATAATTTTAGTAAATCCCTCATCGAGTGATGGGGCTTCGTAGCTCTTGATCATAGAATCAAGAACATATTGAGGAATAGTCTTACCTGGACGAGAGGCAAGACGTTTGGCAAGTTCCTTTTCTTCTGGAACATTAAAAACAACGGCAACCACAGAATAACCAGTCAGCATCTTGAGTTTCTTTGCTCGAGATTTCTTGGACATGTTTGTCTGATCCCAAACAAAATGAGTTCCGTTTCGAACATATTCCTCAACTTCATCCAGCATCCGAGAAGTTGCTTCAGTGATAGTATCTTTAAAAACATCATTGTACGAAAGACCTTTTTCTGCGGCAACTTGCTCAATGTATTTGTCGGTTGAAGCGTAGCCGATGGATGGATGATAATCCCGAGTCCAAGTAGTTTTACCTGAAGCAGGGATACCGATCAACATATAGCAAACAGGCCGAGTAATAGAAAAGAACACCATCGTTTATCCTTTTAAGTTGTTAAAAATTCATTATAAATGGTCAGCAATTATGTGTAAATTACTTGTCTTTAGAAGGTGGGATTGCCCAAAAACAATTAGCCAACTCAGAGAAGTTTTTAAACAGTTCGCCGACTTGAGCCGTATATTTTTCTTGCATGTCTTTTGTGATCAATGCATTGGCTTGTGTTTCAGCAGCAACTTGTTTTTGAATTTTATCTTGGTAATCTTTCATTCCGGATCCACCACATGGATACATCTTTGTTTCATATCTGGAGTCCATGAGGCACAATATCCATTATCCTCATCGAACAATTTTGTGAATTCATCCAATGAAACTTCACGATGTGAAACAATTGTTTCACCAAGATGAAGTTGAGAAAATTCATCTGGAACTTCGCCAAGTGCAACAGAGTCCAATGCAAATTCTGGGTGATCATCTGGAGTTTCAACGACATATCGTACTCGGAATTGAGACAGACATTCTACCAATACAAGCTTAGCCATTTTAAATCCTTTCAAGATTTATATTCATTTCTCAAGTTCATGAGAATTCTACCCAACATATTTTGACTTACACAATCACAGACACCCCAAAATGTGTCATGCCAATTATTAGTTTCTTCCAAGTGAGCATCACCGGTTGAAAGAAGCATATCTCGTTCGGCCTTGTTTGCAAATTTTGCTCTTAATGCTAATAGCATAGCTGTGGTTCTGTACGAATCCCAATCTTTTCTTAATTCAGCTTTACTTCCAAACTTTTTGGCCTGACCGGGCGTAGGAGATTGAATAATTGAAAGACGGTATTCCGGATCTGAATTTTTCTAATACATATAAACATGTTCGGAAGACATGAAAGGAATCCCATCAAACACACAAGTACACAGATGATAATTAGATAAAAATCTATATTCACCAAAGAAGCCTAAATAGGCTTCGCATCACTAAACAGGTTTGTCATTTTGCAAAAGTTTCAAATTGAGAACAAAATTCTCTACTGTAAGTTTAATCACTGTAGCCAAAAGAATCATATCACGAGAATCTTTGTCGTTACTCAGATACATTTCCAATACGGCCGTTGCCATCAATGTATACGCCACGTCTTCATCTATCTGGAGCATGGCAAAATCAATCGGATCTTCTGTTTCGATTTCTTTGGCCAGATCTATAAGTTGTTCTACTAAATTCATCAGAAATACTCCACACGCGTTCGGTCAACAGTACCTTCGGCAAAACGAACTTCGTAGGGAGTATCTTCAATGGTACCATGTACTACAATGCCGGGCAGCTCACCGGCAGGTACTTCATCGAGCAGTAGGTACCGAAAACCTTTATAGTTGCCTGATTGATGCAGCACATATTCCAAAGCATCCATCAGACCTCGTCGAACATCAGGAGTAGAATAACTTTTGGTAGAATTCTTCAAACTCAGATTAATTTCGCGGCGCATAGTATCAACAGAAAATGTTTTCTTACCCATTATTTGACTCCAAATGTTCTTTAATCATACCAAAAACTTTACTATTTGCATCCCAAGCACCAATAGCAGCACAATTAATGCTGGTGAAACTTATAAAGATTTTGGTTCGTTCATGATGAAAATTATAAACTATTCTTTATTATGTGTAAATTATTCGCCATGAACCGTAAAATAAATGTGTTTTATGCCGGCAGATTTAATTACAGACTCACAGATTGGACAGGGTTTGGCAATCATCGGGGCACCTTCCTTTGAATACCTGTACACATGAATTGAGTGTGCATTATGTAAATTTTTACATTTTACTATTGCTGCAACTTCGGCATGAAGATACTCTTTAAAAGGAACACCTACTTTTTGTCCATGTAATTTCATTATAGTATGAGTTTTTACATAATTATTATGACCAACCGAAAGTGCTCGCCCGTGTTTATCTTTTATGATTGCCGTAATGTACTGCCGTTTAGTCACTTTACAATTTCCTTATGACGCGATTGCATCCAGAATTTCCCTATCATATTTAAGTTTTGTCTTCATAACTTTAATAGCATAGTTAGGTGCTTCCCCTAAAGATCCATTATATCGTAAAAGCATCTCTATTGTATTTTTTGACATTTTAGAGTATTCTTGAACTATCTGAGCACCCACCATAATATTTACTTTGGGATCAAAAAGAGCTGCCTTGGATGTTTTTTCCTTATGATAACTAGATGCTACTTGGAATAAACCTATCGGACCAGTAGGGGAAACTGCTTTATAATTAAATCTAGATTCTGTATGCATAATTGATAGCAGAAGTATTGGGTCTACAGAATATTTAGCTGCAGCCTCATAAATCCACAATGAGTATTTCTTAGCAACATTTGGAGGAATAGAACCATCACGGACAATGATAGCTGCGGTTTGATCTAAAATAATCTCAGATTTAAAATTATTTGAGATAGATATAGGGGTATTTTGTAAATAAAATACTTGATCTTTAATTATGTTTAGATATGTGGCCCCTGCAAGCATTATCGCAAATAAAACTAAATAAAGCGTAAATTTTAATTTTTTGAAAAATTGTTTTTCTACAATCTTGGGTGAAGAGGAAAGACTTTTCCTAATCACCATAGTAGGTAATTTATTAATTTTCATTGTGTGAGTTAAACGATTTTGATTGAATTCTGATCCACTAAACCAACCGAGTTAATAATAAATGTAATTAGATAACCATCTAAAAACACAGTACAATCGCCAGTATCAGATGTTATGTACTTTACGTCTGAATCTTGTATGTACATTACCTTCTTTAACAAATAGAATGGTAATTCATCAACAACTTCCTTTGATTTTAACACAACTTTCATTTTGTGTACATTTTTAGCTATGGTGTTTTAACCGATGAATTATTCTTCCCTAGCATATGCATTCTGTTTATTCTGCAACCAACATAAGCATTATAATAAAGAT
>PFLF01000069.1 GCA_002784505.1 Candidatus Roizmanbacteria bacterium CG_4_10_14_0_8_um_filter_39_9 | reverse complement strand
AAATATCGATCTGAAAATATTATCGAACTGCCATGGTTTTTCCGGACGCTTACATAAATAGACCTCTTTACAGTATGGCTTCAGATAGGGCAAGTATTTTTTTTCTTCATCACTTTTATAAAGCGCTATAAGGGTTATTTCATTTTTTGCACGAAGATATTTTAAAAGATTCAGGGTCCGGATTTGCCCACCTGATGCAGGAGGATAGGGCAGATAAGGAGTAAGCATTAATATCTTCATAGTTTGAATAGAGCGAACTGCGCATTTTCAAAAAGAAGGGGACATTCTTTAGTTGTTTTAAGTTCAGTTATGATTTCTTTTTTATCAGTCATGTAGTATGTATATCCTAGTTCTTTCATCTGGGGAATCGAATGATAGAGCATAGGAGCCCCTTTACGATTTGCCAGATAAAGAAGCGTGGTGTCACCCAAGCGATCCGTAATTACCTTATCGGACGTTTTTGTAAAGGTGTCAAGGATTCTGGCCATCTGGTTAAGATCTTCGGGATAGGAATAAAAGTCCTTCACTCGATAATAATATGAAAAAGATAATGAAAAAATAAATATGACAATGACAAGTGGATATAAAAGGAAAGGATGAAGCGAGCTTTTATTTTTTAGGACAGCCGTCGTTCCCACACCGATAAACAAAGCAATAGGCGCAAGTATGAGCGTTGATAATACTCGTGTTGAACATTGCCTCCCTGGAATACGAAAAGATATACCATTGCCGCCAAAAAAATTGAGTGAAGAAAATAGCTTTTTAATTTGGTAACAAGTCCCGTAAGAAGGAAAAAGGTGAGATAGGCTCCGCAGATCATAATATTTATGCGTTCATAAAAAATCCAGCGGAAAAATGCCGGCTTCATAAATATTACCTTTTGCCCTTCATAGGTATTGACACTGGTGATAAGCCAGTCGCTCGCAGGGATCCCCTCAGGAAATTTGAGAATAAATAGGCGCCATGCTATAAATGGTGCAACAACAATAAGGGTGTAAACGTACATTTCCCACTTTTTCCAGATGTCTAACTTATGAGTTTGAAAAAATAAAAACACGATGGGAATTAAATAAAATACAACGGGAGGTTTTATTAAAATACTTATCGACATTGAAAAGGCTGAAGCAAGAAGAAGTATAAGTCTATTTTTTGATTGTCCATCCGACCACCTATAGGAAAAAAAGATAGCGAGAAAAGCAAAAGCTATTGCGGGGGTTTCAGGTAATATCACACGGGAAAAAAAGACAAATGCCGGGAAAATAGCGTACGTCAGTGAAGCGATAAACGCGCTTAATCGGGAGTGTTCTTTCAGAAGAAGATAGTAAATTATTGAAATAATAATAAGGGAGAAGAATATGGTGGTGAGGCGTCCATAGACTTCGATTGGTAGGAAAGGCGCGACTATATATTCAGCTGCGATAATGGCATTATAGATGGGAAATTCAACATAGCGAAATCCCTGTGGGTTTTCCTGACCGGATTGAATGCTTGAAAGATCATCATACTGAGGATGAAGCAAATCAATCCCATTTTTTGCATAGTTTCGTGCGACTGCCGCGGTATCTGCTTGACGCCATGAATGATAGTCTGAAAGCGGCGCGTTTATCTTATAAAGCCGCATTCCAATTGCGACGACACAAATGCATGTAAGTAAAAAAATATCAAGTTTCGAAAATTTCCTTTTTTCCATAAGTTTTATTTTTTCTTCGGGCGAATAGGAGGTTTTGAAACAGCTATCGGTAATTTTTTTAGCTGGGTAAATCCAATGAATAAACCCATAATCATCCAAAATTGATATGCAACTTTTGATGCCTCAAAAACATCAATGTATGTTGCGTTTATAAGCAATCCAAACATTGAAAAGAGTACCGCCAGAAGCAGTATATTTTCATCTTTTTGAGATGATCTGATTGCAAGGAATAGCTCTTTTGCCATGAGGAATAAAATGGCAAGAAATGAGAGAGTTCCAAAAAGACCAAACTCACCCAACCAGCGTAAAAAATCATTATCCGTCGCCTCAGTAATTGCAGAAGGGCCTTTTCCGAGTATGGGGTATTTTATAAATGCTTTTATCGCGCGAGGCCATTCTACTTGAAGTCGAGTTGCAAATGATATGTCTGGGAGCATTGTTGTTACCACTTTCAAATTACGCAGTGTTTCCTGAAGAAGTTGCTCTTCTTGTTTTTGGGTTAATGTCCTTCCGTCTTGTCTCGCTCGTGCACGGATGTCTTCTCTGATCTGATCAATAGCTTGTTTTGCATCTTTTGATTGAAGAGATAGGGAGTTTACGTCTGTTGCACCGTTTTCAGTCGATGTCTTATTAATGACATAGTCTCCGACAGGAAGTTCATTAGGATTGAGTTTTCGTGGCACTGTTGTTTGTCCCGTCCGTTTATCGATAAAGATCTGCTTCTGTTGGAAGGTTCGGGTAAGCCTATTGGTAAGTGTGCCCGATGTCAAAGTAAGCCCCCCGGTAACAAGTGCAACAATGAGTAACATTTTCCACTTCCGTGCAAAAATCAAAAACAACATAGTTGAGACAATATATGCCCCATATGAGACGCGTGATGCTGTCAGGATAAGGCAAAAGAGCGAGAGCGTAAAAATCAGAAAGTAAACCCATTTATTTTTAAAATAAATCCATGCTGCAAGCACAAGAGGCAACAGAAATACCAGATAAGCCGCAAGATCATAATGCCCACCGAAGGTTGAGGAAATGCGGGCATTTGCATCAAGGATAAGTATATATCCTTTTGCATACTCGGGATTCATTGTCTGGACTGCAGGCCAACCCAAAAACTTTTGGCCAACTCCGTATAGGGAAACAGTCAGGAGCGCCGCGATAACGACACGAAAGTAAGATAAAAAATTTTTTTTTGATTGAATGGATGAGGCAAAAATAAAAAATGCACTCATATATTCAATACGTCTTAGTGCATGAAGGAGACCCAAATGATTTATTATTATAGTTTTTTGGACATAAAATCCCCATAAATAAGAAATGGACACCGCAACCCAGAAAATAACAAAAGGGATAAGAAGCCTTGTTTGTAATTTAATTTTTCTCCTGAGAAGCTGCACGATGAATATACCCACGAGTGCAGCAACATAAAAATCCTCAACGCGGATGGCGATATAGGTATAATTAACCATGCTCACCGGAAGCTTTGGGTAAAGGGGGATGACAAAAATATATCCCAGTGTGAGAATTTTAATGAGATTAGTATCGAGCCAGTTTAAGAGCTTCTTCATAGGTTGATTTAAGATAACTGTTATTCGTCAGGTAGCCTATAATAAGCGCGATACCTGCCTTTAATTGTAACATAATTTTAAGCAAAATGAGGTCAAAAGGCGAATAATGTTTTTCATAAAAATACCTAAATCCCTTATAGACCTGTAGGATAGGAGCAGTGCGTTTCACAGAGGACTTACTTGAAGCGCTTCCGAGATGAATAACGTGAGCCTTATGGTAAAAAAATGTTATGAGTCCCTTCTTTTTCGCTCGGAATAACATATCGACTTCATCCATATACATAAATATTCCTTCGTCAAATCCGCCTATTGCGTCATAATATTCCTTTTTGCACAATATGCAGGCTCCTGAAACCCAATCAACCTGCATTGTTGAGTCAGGTGAATTTCGTGTTAGACCCCAGTAATCACCCCTCAAAAAAAGAGCCGCGAACACCACGGCGGGTGAATAAAATGCGGCTGCCGATGCCTGAGGAGTCATATCGACATTAAACAGTTTTGGACCTAGGAAATGAATCTCTGGATGTTTTGTATAGTAGTTAAACATGCTTGAGATGGCGTCCTTAAGAATCACCGTATCTGAGTTTAAAAGCAGAATATGGGTGCCTTTTGCTATTTTATTTGCTTGGTTATTCGCCCGTGCAAACCCGACATTTTCATTATTTGCAAGAAGGGTAAAGTTATCGTACTTTTTTTCATAACCCAGAAACATCTCAACGGATCCATCTTTTGATACATTATCGACAACAATTACTTCAAAGGTTGGCGATCCCGGGTCATTGAGTGATTTATATACAGATTCGAGACAGTCTCTCGTAATTTGCTTGGTATTATAGGAGATTATGATAACGGACAAATCTATTTTTTTTGAAGCCATAATGTATAATTATACAGCATAGTGGTGGTACGTAAGGCTGGATAGCTCAGTGGTAGAG
>PFLF01000021.1 GCA_002784505.1 Candidatus Roizmanbacteria bacterium CG_4_10_14_0_8_um_filter_39_9 | reverse complement strand
AAATACCATTTATTTTGTAGCTGTTATTTCTTGACAATAACATTCAAGCTTATTTTAGACACATCCAGTTGTGTGAGGGGATTTAAAAAAAAATTATTCCTTCATTTCTTCGCTTAATCTTACCTTTAGCGGATTATATAGCTCATTTTTTGGTCTATTGCTATCAACAATATACCGCTGATTATAGATCATCAAATTTCCAATCGCATCAGCATCAGGCCTTGGACTGGAATGATCCATGACCCATGTCGAAAGATATCGGGGGTTTCCAGTAAGCGGATCGTCAATAAGAATCATTTTTTCCTGAACATCCAACGCGAGCGATGGGATGAGCTCTTCTTTTCGGGGGCTGATATGATGAGTCGATTCCGACGCCTTTTTTAAGGCTGCCATCAGGATGGAAAGTTCTGCAGCCTCAGAAACGTTGAGATTTGCAAGATCATGACTGCCCACGAAGGCAAGATGTTCTCTGATTGCATTTTCATAATCGGGGGCACCTGTCAGTCTTCTAGCATATGGCTTAACTGTTCGAGGGGTAAATTCGTGATCGAGGACATATGCTCGACGATTAAGTTTTCCGATTACCTGCTTTGAAAAAATATTTGTATTGTCTGGTTTATCATCCCATTGTTGCGCCCCTAACATTTCTTTAATCAGGATTACTTTGTTGCTTTCACCCTCTTGAGGTGGTCTGATTATTTGTATCTTCGTCTGCGATCCCATAGATATTTCTCGCAAATTATCGTGGAGCTCAACCGCCACAAACAGCCGTAAAAAAGCTGCAAGCTCCGGACTTGTTGACTCATCTATCGATAGTTTTATCTGCAGTTTCGGCCCGGCTCGCAATACATAGGCAAGGACTGACATACGATGCGGATTACGAAGGTTTATTGACACTGCAAGCACCTCAGGAT
This sequence comes from Candidatus Roizmanbacteria bacterium CG_4_10_14_0_8_um_filter_39_9, assembly GCA_002784505.1. Taxonomy (GTDB): domain Bacteria; phylum Patescibacteriota; class Microgenomatia; order UBA1406; family GWC2-37-13; genus YC2-FULL-38-9. Next base: position 3,126 of record PFLF01000021.1, on the reverse strand, counting down.
GTTCCGGATTAAGTGCAAATCTTACTCCTTCTAATCCGACCATATAGGGAAAATCTCCGGGTTCAAACGTAACTGTTCTGTCAACTCCTTCCCCGTCCGGCCATAGATTATCTCGTTCAACCGATTGTAAAACTTGATCGCCAACATCAACGGTATCTGGCATATTGGCTTCGCTAAACAAAGTGTTCCATAAGGACTCTCCCATAGTGAAACAAAGCGCCTCACTGCTTTCCAGAGTGTGTTCATTTGCATAAGGAGTTCTTGACTGTTCAAGAAACCATGCCCTTATCATATTGTCTGTTTGTTCTGAACCAGTTCCGGTTAATCTTTTTACCATCATCTGTCCATTTTTTTTTAGGTACCAGTCGACAACCTCATCGATAAGAACAGCTGGTGTATAAAATCCTTTGTCAGCACAAAAGGCAGCCATATTTTCATCTGACATTATACCGCTGGTTTCACCGGGTGAAAGTAATTCAAAAAAATAAAAAGAGGACACAAGTCGGGTGAATAAACTTCTTACAGAAATCCCATGTGCTTCAATCGTCTGAAGGAATTTGAAATTTGATTCAGTTGTGTCCGGATATTCTTCTTTAGTAAATAACAGCCACCATGCAATACTGTGCTGAAGACCAAGAATACTATTAACCTCTGGGGTCAGGGTAATACCGTCTTCATCAACAAGTGCAAATTGTCCAAGTAAACCGTCGTTTATTATGAAATGCCAAAAAGCATCGCCCTTAGGAGCGCTGCCAAGGAACCGTTCAAAAAGTTCTAGTCTTCTTAAATGATCCTTCTCATTAATAATGTCGCTTACAGATACTTTGGTATATTCTCCGTATTTTTTATCCCATAAATCAGTTTTTTGCAGCGTACGAATTATGTTGCGGGGCATGTGCCCAATTTGATCAATAAGCTGTTCTTGCGTACTCCCTTTTGTTGATTGAAGCATCATTTCCAGAACTAGCTGCTTCGAATCAAGTCCCGATTTTTTGTTTTGAGAATTGTAGGCATTGACAGGGAAAAAACTCCACCGTGCTTCGTTATCGGTTTTCAGCTCACCACACATTTTCTCATTTTGGGCAACAAACCGTAACAGGTCGTAGCGATCTTTTGCAAATAATTCATCTTTTCGTCTTGGAGAAAGCATTTCTGTTAATTCATTGAGTTTGTCAATTTTTTTATGCAGTCTTCCCAACTGAGTAGATGGTCCATCCTTTTTTTCCTCCTCAAGAGGGACAATTGATTTTGCAATCACTTCACCCGGAGTATGTAGGTATTTTGAAGCTTCATCAAGTAATTCGTTTCCATATGATTTCCCTTCGATAGATGCAGAAAGTCCAACACTTACAAGATCAATTATGCCCGACACATCAACTATCCTCTGTTTTCCAAGAACAAATTCATGAATTGCAGTCTGTTGTTCTACTCCCCCTAATCGATCAATTCGTTTAAAATTGTGCTCTTTGAGGATTGCTTGTGCGTGAGTATGGACAGTTTCACCTTTTGACATGCGTCATTATAACTTATAGTACTCTCAATTTCAAGGCTATTTAGTCTCAGTATCTATCCTATAGTTGAAACACCCCCTCCCCTTCCACTTTAAATACGCTCTCCCCCAAATCCGCGTATGATACAATAGCAATAAATATATTTATGCACATCCATAACTATTCACAGGTTATCGCATATGTTAACTCCCGTACTGGAATAAAAAATACACCCAACAGCAATCTGTCAAAAATTAGACTCCTCCTTGAAAAAGAAATAGAGAACAAAAAAATAATGTATGGGATAACCACCGGATTTGGTGCATTTAAAAACAAATTTATTTCTAGTGAGGAAACAAAAAAACTGCAGGAAAATCTTATTGTTTCTCATGCGGTCGGACAGGGAGGACCATTTGACGCTCCAACCGTTAAAGCAATTATACTCGTTATCGTTAACTATCTTTCAAAAGGTTATTCTGGAGTACGGCCCATCGTCATCAGCACCCTTCTTGAGATGATAAATAAGGAGGTTATTCCTTTCGTTCCTGAAAAGGGGTCGGTTGGCTCAAGTGGTGATCTTGCTCCTTCTGCACATATTATTTTGGTATTAATCGGGAAAGGCCAGGCATATTTTCAAGGTACATTAATGCCGGGGCAAGTTGCACTACAAAAAGCTCATATGAAACCTCTTGTCCTTGAGGCTAAAGAAGGACTTGCACTCATAAATAATACGGCAACTATGACCGCTAATAGTTGTTTTGCGCTGTCAGATGCTCATAAAATTATTGAGCTTGCTGATATTGCAGGAGCATTGTCAGCCGAAGCGCTCCGTGCGACTCCCAAAGCATATGATGCCCGAATTCATAAAATTAAACCTCACCCGGGACAGATTATTGTTGCAAAAAATTTGTGCCAGCTTCTTGCGGGAAGTACCATGTGCGATGTGAATAAGGTCCAGGACAATTACTCAATCCGCTGCATGCCCCAGATACACGGAGCAATTAGAGAAGCGTTTAAATATGCTGAAAAAATTGTCAATACCGAGCTTACATCAGTGACTGATAATCCTCTTATCTTTGAAAACAAGGGAACGATAGAAGTCCTATCTGGCGGCAACTTTCACGGAGAAGCGGTCGCAATTGCGATGGATACGCTGGGCTTAGCCCTGTGTGAATATGGAAACGTATCGGACCGCAGAATCTCCTCCCTTCTTGATCCGGCAATAAATAACGGCCTGCCGGCATTTTTGGCGAAAGAAGGAGGATTAAACTCCGGCTTTATGATACTGCAGTACACAACAGCCTCACTTGTTTCGGAAAATAAAATATTTGCCCATCCCGCATCGGTCGATTCGATTCCCACCTCAGCCAATGTTGAGGATCTGGTTTCGATGGGAACCATAGCTGCTAGGAAGGCTCGCACCATTATTGGTAATTTACAATCTATTCTTACCATCGAAATAATGGTCGCCTGTCAGGCAATTGATTTTAGACTTGAGAAAGGGATGAGACTCGGAAAAGAAACAAATAAATGGTATAACAAAATTCGGAAAGTCGTCCCGTTTTTTGAAAAGGATGATGAATATTATCCGTATATTGAAAAATTGAAAAAATATCTTTTCTCCACCTCAGAAAGG
>PFLF01000062.1 GCA_002784505.1 Candidatus Roizmanbacteria bacterium CG_4_10_14_0_8_um_filter_39_9 | reverse complement strand
CAATCCAACAATCTGATGTTTTATTATGTTGAGAAAGCTGGTTCAATAAATCGGTGGCGGAGGAGATCGAAGAAGTTGAAGATGTGGATGAAGGTGAGGATGCGGCAGGAAGAAGTTGTGAAAGCAGTGCAATAAATAAAAAATTCAATATCGCAATCCGGGAAATTTGTTTTAGAAATTGCTTGCTCATATCAGTTGAAACTTTTCAAAAATTATTCGGTCATCTGAGACACCGCGCACCTCAAGCTGCATCTGTAAACTATCCATCATGGGGCCGGGACCGCAAATTTGGACATCATAGTCAGGATATTGATGAAGGATTGTTTCAATTTGAGAAATAGAGAATTGACCCTTTTCGGTTGAACACCATTCGTGGACGTGTATTGATTTTTTTTTCATGGTAAGTTGATTTATTTCATCGGTAAAAACTCCTCCTTCTCGCGTAGTAAAACAGTAAAACATCTCAATCTGTCGCTCATTTAATAAGTTTTGTTGAAAACGCAACATACTTAAAAAAGGCGTCACTCCAATTCCCCCCACAATCCAAACAAGAGGCTTAGTCCCATTCACATACACTTCTCCAAAACGACCGTAAGGTCCTTTCATATACATGAAATCACCTTTTTTTATCTGAGGGATACTTACCGTATAATCTCCCAGCATTTTGATTGAGAATCGAAGCTCCGGATCTTCGGGACCTGATGAAAAAGAAAAGGGGTGCTGCTCCGAGCCGAGACCCTTATTTGAAAATGATACATAGGCAAACTGTCCGGGCTTAAAGTTGATTTTTCTTGTTATCGGCTGCGCATATACATTGACAATGTCAAGAACCCGTTCAATGCGGGTCACCTTATATTTATAGATCGATCCTAACCGGTAATAAAAGATAAGCATATATATAAATGAGGCCGCTCCAACCCCGATCCACCCCATCATCCAATAGCGGAGCGGCATATAAACTGCAATATCGCTGGTAATATTGAGTGCATGAGCCCCTCCCAAGATACCCGCAAATCCCAACATCTGGTGGGTTCTTTTCCATAGGTGATAGGGAAGTTTAAACACCACCATAAAAAGGAAGGAAAAAATCATAATGTAGAGTGCTACTACTCCCAAATTATATGCATAAAGAGAGCTGGGAAATAAATAGAGAACTACCTGAGAGGCGTGAGGGATTGCCTGAATTGCAAGAAGCAACGGGTGATGCATGATAAGTACGAAAGAGATGCTCCCGATAATATGATGAGCTTCATATACCTTATCAAGCCCCCCCATCATATCCTCAAAAAAACGAATGCGGGTGGATAAAATGAGGGAGATCATCATATAGAGAAGTCCGACAAGTGAAAAAGCCTGACTGATACTTCGAAGGGGGGTTTGCGAAATATCAGAGAGGGTATTTTTTGAAAGAACCCAAAGCGCAAGAGTTATGCAGGTGAGGAAAACAATGAGATTGCTTCCTTTCAAATACTTCATATATAAATTATATAATGTATGCGTCTCCTATTCGCTTTCTATTTCTCCTTCTTCCTCATGATCTTCATTTCTATTCTCTGACCGTTTTTCATTCTCATGTTCATCATCCTCTCTTTTTATTGAAGATGCGCTTGATCCGGTACTACTCCCCCCTGATGATGAAATTACTGTTGAATTACCCGTTGAATTAGATGATATGAGGTATTGACTCATCCGCGATAAATTTGATCCGTGTTTTCCTTGATAAACCGCCGTCATATCTGTCCCACAGGTAAATATATCCCCTCCCGAATGACTTGTTTTCAGGCTCGTCACATCATACTGATTGCCTGACAGGGTAATAATACATTGGTTGTTTGTATTTGCCGACCCTCCCGCAGATCCCATGGTCCCCGCAACACTTACTGATGATGCGCTTGATGCACCCCCTGCAAAAGCGGAGGAATCAGCGCTTGATACCGCTGATGAGGACGAGGCACCTTCTATCTGTCCATGAGGAACTTCAAGATCGGCGGTAGTAAAGCTATTTGCAACCTTGGCAACTCCCATTGCGCTCGTTGCAACCGTTGCTCCGGTTAAAATGGTAATACCTAAAACTGATATGAGATTCTTCGCTAGAAATGAAATTAGTTTTTCCATAGAGATATTATGCAAATAATAATACCTCATTCTAAACAAGGGGACATTAAGAGCAGATTAAGATATCTACTTTTGAACATTTTCCAGGTACTCAATCATGGTACCCGGCATAAATAGTCCGGGCCTTATTCGTGACAGATAATAAAGATTTTCGTCAGATTGCATGACACCGGAAATCACTGAAACTGCCGCGCTGTATGATGCTTCCTTCACCATTTCAACTATTGGTGGGTTAAGCGCACCGAGGGGGTATGCAAAGGATTTAACTTCAAAGTGAAAATCCTGTTCAAGTAACCGTTTGCTTTCTCTAATCTGTTTGCGCGCGATTTCCGGCTTTGCCGTTTTTAAATTAATATGGTCAAGAGTGTGGGATCCAATCTCAATGTATCCGCTATCAATCAGTTCTGCTATTTGTTTCTTATTCAAAAATCCGTGCCTCCCGATGAAATCATAGATCACATATACAGTAGCTCGAACATGGTATTTTTTAATCAGGGGAAATGCCACTGTGTAAAAATCTTCATATCCGTCATCAAATGTCAGTATTGCGCTTCGAGTTGACGCCTCCTTCTTCCCTGAAAGTATTTCTGGGATGTCCTTTACAAAATAGGTCTCATAATTTGCAAGTCTTAAAGCTTTTAAATGTCCCTCAAACACCTCAGGGCTGGTGTCTAGCTTTATACGGGTTGTATCACCTCTGTCTTTTACATGCTCTACATAGTGATACATAATAACGGGAAGTCTTATCGGAGTTGCGATCAATGAAGTTGCCGGAAATGAAAGATCATCCGGTCGCATAAATATTCGCTCATCTTCATATCCACTGTATAATTTATGAGAAGGAGTGAGGGGAGTCTGTCCTCTTATTTTAAAATAAATCAGGAGTCCGACACAAAGCATGGCGCTCATGCCGATAACCATCACATACTTTGAAGTTTTCATGAGCTTTACTTTTCCCAACCTTTTGGATGTGTTTTGTACCATGTTACAAGTGAGGTAATGCTGTCAGTGATGGTTCGTTTTGGGGTCCATTCAAGGACCTGACTTGCTTTATCAATATTCGCAATTTTTTTCGCATCATCGCCCTCCCGGGGAGCGGATTTTCCAACGTTGAATTTGACACCTGTCACTTCTTGCACTTTATTTACAATCTCAAGTACTGAATTCCCCGATCCGGTCCCTAAATTTATCTTTTCACTTACCCCTCCTTTAAAAAGATACTGAAGTGCATTCAAATGTGCTTCATTCAGATCAACCACATTTACATAGTCACGGATAGGAGTTTTATCTGGAGTATTAACCTCCGGACACGTTAAAGCAAACGGTTCAATTTTCAACGCGCCGCGGACTGCATTTTGCACAAGAAGAGATGAGGGGCGTTTGGAATCTCCTATTAACCCGTCATCTGAAGCACCGCACACATTAAAGTAGCGAAGAATTACATAGTTTAAGCCTTTTAATGTTCCATACCATTCAATAATTTCCTCAACAATCTTTTTGGACGCTCCATAGGGAGTTGTGGGGGACAGGGGATGTTTTTCATCAATAGGCATGTATACCGCCTTCCCGTACACCGCACAGGTGGATGAAAAAACAATTTTTTTTACATCGGCATCAGTCATAGCCGCCAGTAGGTTGTTAGTCCCCCCTACATTATTTCTGAAATATTTGTCAGGATGTTTCATCGATTCATCAACCAAGCAGGAAGCGGCGAAGTGGACAACTGCCTCAATATTTTTTTCTTTTAAAAAGACCTCAGAGATGTTTGTTTGGAGATCCAGATCATAGTAATCAAACTTCCCGCTAAATTTTTGTTTGAAAAATTCAAGAGGTGTCCGGTAACCCGTACAAAAATTATCTAACGCCACAACATCATAGCCTTGTTGTAAAAAAAGGTAGGTTGCGACTGATCCGATATACCCTCCGGCGCCGGTGACGAGAATTTTTGTTTTCATAGTCCTATTATAACTTATGAAGTGGGTGCCAGTGCAGTCTCCCTTCCGCAA
>PFLF01000019.1 GCA_002784505.1 Candidatus Roizmanbacteria bacterium CG_4_10_14_0_8_um_filter_39_9 | reverse complement strand
CCATTCCCCTTTTCCTTCTTTTTCAAGAGTCTTACTCCCTATCGTCATGATTTCACGACCACGGGGAGAAAAGGAATAGGTCGAAATAGTTTGCGGCTCCTGAATCTCCACTTTTCCACCCTTAATGAGCTCTGCTTGAATTATCTGAGAGCCTAAGTTTGATGTGCAGATCACAACCGTATTTTTGAACGATACCACATGTCCTTTATTATCTGTCAATCGTCCATCATCCAGTATCTGAAGTAATATGTTGAATATATCGGGGTGTGCTTTTTCTACTTCATCAAAAAGGACGACTGAATAAGGTTTCCGCCTAACCGCTTCGGTTAGTTTGCCGCCTTCTTCGTATCCAACATATCCGGGAGGAGCTCCAAGAAGTTTTGCAACCTCATGCTTTTCCATATACTCGGTCATGTCAAAGCGGATCATTGCCTCTTCCTGTCCAAAAAGAATATCGGCCAAGGTTTTTGCAAGTTCGGTCTTTCCGGTACCTGTCGGTCCCATGAAGATAAATGACCCAATCGGTCTCCCTGATGATTTAAGTCCCGCTCGCCCCCTGCGAACAGCTTGGGCAACTGAGGAAACCGCATCTTCCTGCCCGATCACTCTTTTATGCATGATGTCTTCAAGCTTGGCGAGTTTATCCATTTCACTTCCGGTAATTTTATTGACCGGGATCCCCGTCCAACGGGAAACAATGTCCTTTATCATTTCAACCGTTACCGATGTGGTGGTCTGGGCTTTTTTTACGTTATAATCATCTTTTTTTTCATTTAAATCTGCCTGAATATCTGAAAGCCGGGAGTTAATTATGCGAGCTTTCACATTATCTCCTCTTTTGGTACATTCGTTTTTTTCCTGAGTAAGTTGTGCGATTCTCTCTTCAACTGATCTGATTTCTTCCGGAAGTGATAAAAGAGGAAGTCTAACAGCAGACCCCGCTTCATCAATCAGATCTACTGCCTTATCAGGTAAGAATCTGTCACCCACATACCGTTTTGAAAGTCGGACTGCGGCTTCAATGGCCGAATCCGGAATCTGCACCTTATGAAACGCCTCATATTTACTTTTTATAGCCTGAAGCATTTTTATCGCCTGCTCTTCTGTTGGTTCGGGCACCACGATCGGCTGAAACCGGCGCTCCAAAGCCGGATCTTTCTCAATATGTTTTCGGTATTCTGAAAGGGTTGTTGCGCCGATAAGCTGCATCTCTCCTCTTGAGAGGGCTGGCTTTAACAAATTACCCGCATCTCCCGATCCGTCTCCTCCTGCCACGATATTGTGAATTTCATCAATAAACAGGATAATCTGGCCGCGGCTTGCCTTTATTTCTTCAATGATGTTTTTCATCCGCTCCTCATACTCCCCTTTATGGGAGGCTCCGGCAATGACGCTCATCAAATCCAATGATAGAATGCGCTTATTTAAAAGCGTTTCGGGTACTTTTTTTGAGACAATTTGCTGGGCTAATCCTTCAACAATGGCGGTTTTTCCAACTCCCGCTTCTCCGACGAGGGCCGGATTATTTTTGGACCTACGGGAAAGGATGTGAATGACGCGCTCAATAACCTGAGAACGCTCAATAACCGGGTCAAGTAGTCCTTGGGCGGCCTTTGCCGTCAGGTCAACGGTATATTGTTCAATCGATGATTTTTTCTTTTGTGCTTCTTTTTGCTCATCTATGAGCCCTTCTTTTTTGCCAACTATTTTTTTATTAAGATCTTCTTTTTTTAGACCAAGTTTTGATAACACACGAGCGCCCAGTCCCTCTCCTTCTTCAAAAGTTGCCAAAAGCAAGTGCTCAGGTGAAATAAATTCAAATCCAAGTTTCCGTGCAACAACTAATGAATTATCCAAAATCCGCTTCAGTCGGGGGGAATTTTGCGGAGGAAGTAATTTATTGCCTTCACGCTTATACAGAGGAGTCAACTCCGTTTCAACCGTTTGCGGTTGAACTTTAAGCTCCATCAGCAGCTTATATATTTCTCCATCAGCCATGAGACCATGAAGAAGATGCTCAGTATCGATGACCGTTGACTCAAGTTCTTTTGCCTTGGTTTGTGCCGACAGAAAAACTCTGTTTGATCTTTGAGTCAGATGAGTCATGAGATCAAGCTCTGCCCGTTTATTACCATCCATCGTTGAGGATAATGACTTACCTGTTATTCCTGAAGGTGATTTCGGCAATGGTATACCTCCTGCAACAGGAGCGGCTGGTTTTGCCGAGGTTGGAGATGATGGCACTTGACCTGTTGACGCTTGTTGTGGAAGGGGTGCGGCTGCAATTGCCGGTGTTGGCTGATTTAAAAGTGACTGAATGCTTTGCAATTTTGCATCTGCCATAACCACGGGCGCGGGTGGTGTTCCGATGCCGTTGTATGAAACTCCTCCGGGAGGCGTTCCGATACCATTATATGACTGCGGCATGGGCTGTGTATTTTGAGTGATGACAGGCTGTTGGGGCATAGGAGAGCCTTGTTGCACATTTGCGCTTGCATTGGGGGTTGGATTTTTTATAAAATCAAAGAAACCTGTCATATTTTTCATTATGAAGAATAATTGGTTCGTTGTCAACACATTTAATGAATAACGACACAGATCCGAAAAAATATATAGCCTTCGCAGTAGTTGTTCTCGTTTTCATATTAATTGGTATATACATAATTCAAAATGCATTCAAAATAAATGTGCAACCGGGTCAGGGCGATACTCCTTTCCCTACCACCAATGCAAAACAGATTACTAAGGGTATTGGCGGATCTGTGTCTTCACAGACACAATATTCTTCCGGTGCAGTTTCTCAAAACGCATCATCGGCCCCTGATATTGCAATGCTTCAAAAAAAACAATTGACGACGCGACTGCCCGTCGAAACTGATGACTTTGTGGCAGCCTATGCCCCCCGCATCGATCGCATCGTTGTTACCCGGAAAACTCCCTATGCCGATCAGGCTTTTTTCAGCTGGGTAAGTAGTATGGGATATCCTGAACTTATCAACAATATTGAAACAACGGTTATATCCGATAAAACAATGGAGGAAGTTCAAACTCCCTATATGACTCCTTCCCCCGAAAAACAACTGGGAAATTTAATTAATTTATTTAATATTTTCTTCACTCCCCCCCAAATCGCCCCACAATCCCCAATCTCCCCAACACCTCAAGTTACCCCAATAACCCAAATCTCCCCAATACCCCCAACATCCCCAAAATATGTCTACTATTCCCAATGTGACGGGCCCTATGATACCTATCCCTTGGCTGAAGGGTGTAATATTTGTCAGGCCGGATGCGGTCCGACGACCGTTGCAATGATTCTTTCATCATATGTGGATAAAAAAAATACTCCCCCCTATGTAGTAGATATATATAAAGACATCGGAGCCGCTGCATGCGGAACCGGTTTGGGATATGCAAAAGAGGTTATAGTAAGTGGCGGAGCAAAGACATCCGACTATATTCTTCCATATACGGATAAACAGTATTTAGCAAGTGAGGTTGCGTCTGAATTTAGGTCGTACATCAAAAATGGGTGGACCATATTTGCACTCGCCAGTTACTGTGATGCCGGATGCGGACATTATTTTTGGATTACCGATGTTGATGAAAAGGGTAATATTCTTGCCTATGACCCCTACTATGGAAAAAACAGTACCCCGCCCATCAATGAAAACAGCCGTAATCCGTTTCCAAAATATTTAGCGGCATTCGGAGTAAAGAAATAATATGAAAAAACTTTATGTCGTGCTTACTGTTATAACAGTTATTATTATAATAACGGTTATAACTGTTATAACCTCCCGCAAACCAACGACTAACTACCAACTACCGGCTACTACTATAGCCCCCCTCCCCACCAAAATTATCATCGACCAACGACCAACGACCAACGACTCAAAGCGAACAGGTAAAGTTATCCCCGCCATCTTCACCGGCGTATCCGAGGAGCAAAATATTCCAAAAATAGAAACCGACCTTGCCACACAGAAAAGAGAACTGCGACTGAAAATACCCCTCACTACTCCTGAATTCAACGTTAACTTTGACTTTGCAAATGACGTTTTTGACGTAACCCTAACCCCCACAAATGTCCAAAACAAGACAACCTTTGAGGCATGGGCTGCGGCCAATTATCCGCTGATACCGCAAGATAGGTTTAATGTCAAATAACAAATATCAAATTACCAATCAATAACAAAGGCAATAGACTAGATAACTTAATATAATCGGCGAAATTTCTTTAATAAGTATAGCAATTCTTCAATCATTTGTGTTTTTGATTTTTTGTACCGCCAT
>PFLF01000055.1 GCA_002784505.1 Candidatus Roizmanbacteria bacterium CG_4_10_14_0_8_um_filter_39_9 | reverse complement strand
TACATCGAAGTAATGTCACATTAAGTGAGGATCCAAAGAGGTAAGGACTATGTCTCGGATCTCTTCTTCGTTTTTTCCGGTGGTATCTATCACGACATCATAGTATGAAGTATCAAAAATATTTTTCAGATGGTAGATTTTTTGCAAGGTTGCAAGTAGTGATGATTCTCTATCATGAATCCGTTGTTTGGCAACCATCATCGTGACATGTTCTCTCAGTGCAAACCTTTTTATTCTCATATCATTATCACAGGTAAGAAGGACCTTGAGAACATGCTTATTATTTTTTGCTAAGGCGCCGGCCATCCACCCCTCAACAATAATAAATTTCTGATCACTTAGCATATCCTGTACTTTATAATCTATTTCCTTGGTGATGCGATCATTTTGCTCTTCTGCTTTCTCTAAAGAATGGTGGTTTTTTTTAGCATAGTCTCTAAAAAACTGACTTGTTGAAAATGTCATCCAGTGAAGAGAATCCTTCAAAGCGTGAAATAACGTAGATTTTCCGGTACAAATCCGTCCCGAGATCGTGATATTTTGGTACTTCATACTAGGTATTCTGCAGGTTTTGCACGTATCCAATCATATCGAGCACTTTTCCTAGTGTTTCAAGCCGCCCCGATGAGTACGTGTCAATAACAAGGTTATAATATTTCGGATCCCAAAAGTCGTAGTTTCCGTACAATTTTTTCCACTTGAAAAGATTCTCTTCTTCTCGCTGTTTCATCCAATGCTTTGCGTCATCGACAGAAATATTCTCCCGGTTTACTACTCGGTCTATACGTATCGCTTCATCGGAACATATAACTAAGATTTTATATACATGAGGAATGCCCTTTGCCATAAATCCGGAAAGCCATGCTTCATATATCAAGCCAGTTTTATTGGCCAGCATATTTTTTGTCATGGCATCAATTTCTTTTTCGTGTTCATCCGAACGGGACGCTGCCCCTTGTCTATTTTCTTGGATGGCATTTTTGCGGTCATATTCTCTTTGAATAAATCCGGCATTAACATGCCTCCACCCGATAGTCTTGCTTAAATTTTTTGCAAGGGTAGTTGTTCCGACCGCAACTTTTCCTGATATAGTGATATTTTTATATTTGAGTTCCATACAAAATAGAATTAGTAATTGCTTATTTGAAAAGTCTTAAAACATCGTTGATTGATACAGCGATTCCGAGTGCAATAAGAGCAAAAAAACCCGCCATATTTACATATTGCTCCACCGTCTTATTTATTCTTCTCCGTGATACATATTCAATAATAATAAATAAAAGCCTTCCCCCATCAAGCGCCGGTAGCGGCAATACATTCATAAACGCAAGTGAAAGACTGAGGAGTCCGACGATATTTAAAAGATTCTTAAATAGTTTAGTTCCGGAGGTTGCTACCACGTCTTGTATGACTGAGAATATACCAATGGGACCAGATACCGTTTGGGAAACAGGAGCAAATGTTTTCTCCCTTACGGACATGCGGACCAATTCGCCGATGGTTGAAAAATTATAAGTTAGAACATTATATGAATGCATAAATCCGGAAAATATCATCTGATGAGTCTTTTGGTAACTTATTATTGCGGTATCAATGAGATTGACGCCGATTATTGCTCGCTTCAGATCAGCATTATAAATAGGCATAACAGAGACAATTTTATGGGCTCCGTTTTTAACATTTTCTATATCGAGTTGCAAAATACGGTTTGGAGAAGATTTGATGATATTGATAAGTTCGCCGGATGAAGTAACGGGTTTCCATATATTTGTTGAGGCGTCTTCAGGCGTTTGATAACGAATAACGCTATCTTCAACTTTGATGCCTGCTTTCTCGGCTGGGGAATCCTTTACAATATTTCCGGCAACGACCCGACCTTCCTGGACGCCAAATCTGAAATGATAGTCAGTGATCATGGGAATGGGGTCGGATTTAAATCCGTTAAGGGATAAAAGAAGATAATAAATGGTTATTCCTAAAATTGCATTCATAGCAACTCCTGCAAGAATAACAACGGATTTCTGAAACGCAGTTTTATTTACAAAAGCTCTTGATGATAACAATTTAGGAAGCGGTTTCCCGTCAATTTCATTTTGTTCTTCACCAAAAAGTTTCACAAAGCCTCCAAGCGGAATTGCGTTTATACTGTAAAGCGTTTCTCCGATCTTTTTTCCCCATAAGCGAGGAGGAAACCCAATGCCGAATTCTTCAACCAGTATTCCATTTTTTTTTGCGGCGATGAAGTGGCCGAATTCATGAATAATAACAAGAAGTCCAAGGATACCTATAAAAAGGATAAAGCTTATCATTTATCAAGTATATCAAGGGAGACACACAACTTAAAGGACAATTTTTAGACCGCTTGAATTTCTTTTTCTTTCGCTTCCTTTACGATGACTAATTCTTCATTTACTTTTTGTGCAAGTGCGTCAATCTCTTTTTCAAGCCTGAATTTGTCATCTTCGGTAAGGTTTTTTTCGTCAAATGAAGCTTTTATTTTTTTTCGTATATCATCACGATGATTGCGGATTACATTTCTTTTTTCTTCGATTTTCTGGCCCACCAACTTTACATATTTGTCGCGCTGTTCCGCGGAAAGAGGCGGAATACGAATGATGATGCGCGTTCCTTGTGTCTGAGGTGTTAACCCAAGGGGTGATTTCAGAATGGCTTTTTCAATGTCCGGAACGGTCGATGGATCAAAAGGAATAATAACGACAGCAGCAGATCCTTCTGTTGTGATTGATGCGAGCTCCATTACTTTTAATTTTGCAGATCCACCATATGCGTCTACCATGAGTTGTTCAACTATTATGGGGTTAGCGCGGCCGGTACGGATAGTCTTAAGATCCTCCTTGAGGGCGGAGACGGTTGATGCAAGTTGTTGTTTGAACGCTGTTAGATCCATATATTACTCACCAAGGCTCCAGCGCAAAATGCGTGAAATCTTAATATTTTCGCCAAATTTTATTGCCATTTCCTTGAAAAGGTCCCCGATTTTCTTTTTGGGATCTCGGACATACTCTTGATTCATGAATTCATCAACGGTAGTTGCGGGCATTGAAGCCAACTGCATTGCAAATTCGGCGCCTGTTTTTTGAAATTCAGGATTTCCCGAAACAAAGTCAGTTTCACAAAGAATTTCCACAAATGAGGCGATTTTCTTGTTGTGGTGCACGTATGAAAAAATCCCCCCTTGTGAAGTTGTTCGTCCGGATTTTTCGGTCATTTTTTCAGCTCCCCATTTAATAAGAAGTACTTTTGCTTTTTCAATATCGTTATCAGATTCAATCAGAGCTTTTTTGCACATTGCAAAAGAAACACCGGATTTTTCACGAAGGACTTTCAATTTCTCAAAATCTACCGCCATATTATTTGGATTTTGGTAAAACCGCACTTGACAAAGGAACCGCGTTTGAAGCAGATACCACGTTTGACATGGCATACGCTTCAACAACATCCTTAATAACGAGATGAGCCGCAAGTGCTGAATCGTCATTTCCGACGATTGGGTAGGTGATAGTATCCGGATCTGCATTGGTGTCGGTGAGCGCAACAACGGGAATGTTATGCTTCCGTGCTTCAATCAGTGCATTTTTCTCCTTTTTAATATCTATGATAAACATGACATCGGGCTTTTTTTTAAGATCCGTCAGGCCAACATAGAGTTTTTTAAGTCTATTTAACAACTTGCTTAGTTTTGTTCGCTCATGTTTTACAAATTTATCCCATTCTCCTCGTGATTTTGCCTCCTCAAGCTCTTTCATTTTCTTTACATTTTTCATGAGTGTTTCAAAGTTAGTAAGAAGCCCGGGCATCCACTTAATTGAGATGTGTGCGATACCGTGTTCCTTGCAGATATCGGCAACATACTGACTTACTGTTTTTTTGGTTCCAACAACCAAAAGAACTTTGCCGTCCTTTGCCTGAGCTTTAAGAAACTTTACTGCCGCCTGAAGTTGTTCAACGGTCTTGGTAAGGTCAATGACCGCAGTGCCATTTACAATTTTATAAACATACTTCCGTGCCTTTGGATGAAGGCGGTTTTTTTTGTGGCCCAAATGAACTCCTGCGTTAAAAAGTCGTTCAACTTGTGCTGTAATTGATGCTTGATCTTTCATAACCTACTATTATAGCAACGAAACTTATGAGTTGCAAGGAGAATTATCCCCTATTGTGTCATTTATCCCATTTGTCTTTCACATTTTTCATCCATTTTTTCGCATCTATTGCACGTTCTTTTGCAATGATAGGTCTTCGTAATGTTTCTGCAAAAGTTTTGTGTAAAAATCCCGGTTCAATTTGGTTCACCACATTGTAATACGTAATTTTTCCCTGTTTTCCATAAAGCAGATATGGTGTCTTTGGTTTTCTCATGGGTATTGCAACTTGTTTGATGACATTAAGGATGCTTTTTGAGGTTGGGAGAAAATGCAGGTGCGCATGGGGAATGGTTTGGGCGATAATACCATGCTCAAACAATACCGGATCTTGATATTGATCTCTCAGAAATGCAACAATCATTTTTATTAGTGCTTCATATTCTCTCAGATATTTTTTATGCATATTCAAAAAACAGTCTTGATGAAATTTAGGAATAAGAAACAAATGTCCCTCAACTAACGGGAACCCGTCATGAACAACAAAAAAATTATCGGTTCTATGAATAATTACATCTTTTAATACTGTCTCCGCTTGACAAAAAATATCCATTTGCTTAATAGTAACTAATTAACGCGCTGTAAACAAACCAGTTCCACTACATTCACCCATAAGATTCATTAGACGTCTTGTTGCTTCTTTGGAGCTCGCAGGATCACTTACGAGCTGTTTCCAGTTTACCTCCCTCCCATACATTTTTGACAAATTGCGCTGAGTTGTCATTGACCGCATTGCTCCCTGAGTATCTTCTATCCATAAAGCCTCAGGACCAACATTAAAAAATAAATAAGGGTGTCCATTATATAGTTCCACCAGCTTGTCCACAGGATTTAAGTTGGGCACGGCAATAGTTTTCGGATCCCAACCTTCTAGTTGTAAAGCGTTTCTCATGTATGCGAGCGGGTTAAGCCCATGTTCACCATAGACGATATGAGCATGCCGGTGATGAATACTCATGTTTGTATCAGGCTCTTCATATCCGTTATGAGGCATTCCCCCACCATGTTCTGCGAAAATGACCGGCTTGCCGGTTTCATCACGCAGGACATGGAGGAGGTGATGCATTTCTGAAGCAAGAACTTCTGGTTGTGCGTATGCAGTTCTATGTTTCTTGCCGATTGCCAATACATGGTGTCCGTCGCTACGAACTGGAAAGATATCTGGGACAACACGCAAACCATCACTTTCGAATAAAGTAACCTCCGCCAAATTTCCTCCACCAACTCTTCCTTGTCTTCCCCAACCTTCCCAATCCTTAAAATGAGGAGTAATCCCACCTTCTCTTGGAAAGCAAAATAGGCACCCGGGTTTTTGAGCGGGAAATGGAGACACAGATTCAGCCATAGAATTATTTGTATAAATTGAATAATATTCGCCCCGAAAGTAATAGGGCCTGGTTGTAGCACCTTATGTGTGGCCATTTCAGGCGAAGCTCGGTTGCCGAGTGGGTTATAGCGATCCAGCTTTCATTCCCACTGCTCTTAATTTTTGTGAATTAGGTGACAATCTGTTCCCACGGGAACTCATCGCGACCTAAATGTCCATAACATGCCGTTTTCAAATAGATTGGCCTTCGCAAATTAAGCTTGCTCAAAATTCCTTTTATTGATGTATCTAATATTTTATCCATAAAGCTTTTGATAAATTTGTCAGACTTTTTTCCTGTCCCAAATGTTTCCACTTCCTGCATGGTGGCCCTTTTTGCCCCGATAAAATAGGCAAGCCTTACCTCACATCGGGTTGCAAGTCCTGCAGCAACAATATTTTTTGCAAGATAGCGTGCGGCATATGCCCCCGATCTGTCTACCTTTGTAGGATCTTTTCCAGAGAATGCTCCTCCACCGACTCGTGCCATCCCGCCATAGGTATCAACAATAATTTTGCGACCGGTAACACCGGTGTCTGATGCAGGTCCTCCGATATGCCATGCGCCTGTTCCATTTATCACGACATTCTTTTCCTGAATATGAAGATTATATGAAAGTAATGCGGGGACGATCACTTGCCGGTATAGGTCTTTTTTGACTTGACCCAATGGAATTGATTCAGTATGAGGCACTGCAAGAACAACTTGCTCAACCTCCTTCGGGACACCATTTTCATAACGAATAGTGACCTGTGTTTTTCCGTCAGGGCGAAGATAGTCTAGTTTTTTCGTCTCGCGTAATTCATCGAGGCTCATTGCAAGTTGATGTGCAAGCATTATTGGAAGTGGCATGAGTGATGGAGTCTCGCGGCACGCATACCCAAACATCATTCCCTGATCCCCTGCGCCCGCCATATCAACACCCATTGCTATCTCGGGCGATTGAGTATGAATTTTGACAATTATTGGTGAGTTGCTTGTGAATCCCAGGCGATTGTCGGTATATCCAAGATTTCGTATTGTTTGTTTTGCAACGTTTTTATAATTAATCCTTCCGTTGAGTGTCACTTCTCCAGCAAGAGCTATAAAATTTTTTGTTACCATTGTTTCAACGGCAACTCGTGCATATTTATCGAGAGAGAGAGCTTTGTCTAAAATTGCGTCAGATATCTGGTCACAGATTTTATCGGGATGTCCGGAACAAACAGATTCCGAAGTAAATGTTGAATAGTTCATATTTTTTTTCGCCTAAAGGCGACTTATCTAACATCTGGTTGTAGCACCGTAGTTCGACGCCAAGTCGTCTCGGTTGCTGGATAGGTTGGCTAACGATCCAGTTCTCTCCCTATCGCTCTTGATAATTCAGAAAAACATTCTAACGGGTTTTGGTTTTGTTGTCAAATGGAAAATGAAACAGTGCCTCGACCGGCTATATGTTTGGCAATTTGCCCAATTACTTTTATTGATGCAGGATCAACAGGAAGCCCGAGTTTTTTTAAGGTTTTTACTTGCCTAGTAAGTTTTTTAAACTCGGCGGAAGTTGCCTGACGGTTGGCGTTTATAGCTTGGTGACGCATTGTATACACATTATATATGTATTTTTAATTTTTGTAAAGGGGAAGATAAAATAATCAATATTCAATAACCAATATCCAATCGAATATAAGAATGGTAAAATCAGTCTATGAATATTGCAATATTAGGAGGAGCATTTGACCCACCCCATATCGGACACTTTCTTGTTGCCTCCCAAGTCAAAGAGATGTTGAAGATGGATGAGGTATGGCTTATGCCGTGTTATTCCTACTTTCCCGAGTTTCCGGTAAAGTTTGCCCGGATTACGCAACCTGAAGACAGACTGAATATGGTTCAGATGTTTGGAGATTACGCCTGCCTGTCGGCAAGGCAAAGATTGCGAACTTCGGATTTTGAATTTAAATTCAACCAAAAAAGTAGGACTATTGATACCATGCGACTGCTTGAAAAAAAATATCCTCAACATTCTTTTTCGTGGATTATCGGATCAGACACCCTCCCCACTTTTCAACTGTGGAATGAGTGGCAGAGCCTTGTAAAAGATCACAACCTTATTATCTTTCCCCGGGATACGGATTTTAAAACACTTGAAAGAAGAGTGAAGAAGGCTTTTGATATATCCAAGATTTCATCGAACATATCAATAATTGAGGGCGATGTAATCGTAAGTAACATTGCATCAACCCATATCCGCAATCGAATACGTGAAAATAAACCAATCTCCCTCATGACAGCTCCAAAGATCGAGAAGTATATTATCGATCACAAACTGTATCGGTAATATTTACATGAAGTCCTGTGATTGTTTTTTTTGTTTGATGAAGATAAAAATCACAGCGAGAGCGATAACCAACAAGGTAATGACTACTACTATTACGAGAATTTGGGGCGACACATTTGATTGAAGTGCTTTGTCCGAGTCACTCGAAGCCTGTTGTTTGGGAGGAGCAAAAAAACTTGATGATTCAGATGATGTATTTTTTTTCGCACGTATTTTACTTGATGATAGCAGCTTCATTTCTTCTCGATCTTTGGTCAGAGTAATTTTTTTTGATTCAAGATATGACTTATTTTGTAATGCAAAAGTCGATGTAGATATATCAAATCCTTTTAAAGTGGTCGGAGATATTACGTACAAATAATAATCAAGAATCGGCAATTCCTGCGGATAGAATTTAAAAAAACCGTTTGCATCTGCGTTTACCGCATACACAAGAGAACTGTTTGCTGAAAGTTTTACCTGAACTTGTGCATAGGGAATTATTGTTTCGGTTGTGTCTTTTGCATAGCCTTCATATAACTGAAAAGCGGGTCATTTCTTAGATCGGTTTTGTATTTTGAGTCGCTAATATTTATCCCGGTTGAAGGAAAAGAGGTTTTTGAAGCCACAGGTATAAGTGATTCATATTGAGGGACAGCTCTTGTATTAATAGTGATTTTGTAAACACCGTGTTTATTCGCACGGTCCGTATCACAACCATAAAGAGTGTTGGAGGTTTCACCGGCTAGACAAACATAAGCGAAAGGATGAGAAACGCGTCCGGTATAGAGCCAATAATCGCCCATATTAATTCCGCTGGAATTGCTCATTACCTCCACTCCATCAGAGTAATAAGGAGCGCCCTTGGGTTGAAGAGGGATATCATGATGGGTAGGGACTCCCTGCTTTTCCTCGTAGACGGTATCAGGATAGTACAAATCCGAATATATTTTTGTGTATTCCGGATTAAGTTTCGGGTTTGGTATATAGTCATAAGTGAGCGGTACATCCGTTCCAATTTTATACAGCCCCGGTCTGTTAACTAATATATTAAATAACCCATCTGCTTTAGTAATATCAAAATTTTTTTCAATTTGGATTACCGGCTGTTGGGTATTATTATCAATAAGCGAAACCCTGATTCCCGGAAGAGGCTCAAGAGATTGAGTATCAAACACTCGTCCATATGGATCCCAGGCAATAAAAACACATTGTTGCTCTTCTCCCTCAGGAGGTGTGCCGGTGACTGCAATTTGTTCGTATGTAAGGTTAGACAAATGCTGAGAATTATCTTCACCTGCCGGCGTTTCTTCTGTTTCCTCTTCTTCAGCTGTTGTTGGCCCCGGGAAATTAGTACCCTCTGCAAAATAAAAATATGCCCGATGAGCATCGAGCCCTTTTTCATTAATTTGGATATTTACTGGACCCTTTGCGAGTTTTGGAGGATACTTAGGGGCCAGTGGTATATTGACAAAATCTACCAGATCAGGTGGTTGGCCTAGAACAATGGTGGCGAATGCCCTTCCTGTAGCACGAGTTAACGTACACTCACTGTCAAAGGGACAGTTGCCTGTAATAGTAATTAACTCATTGGCATCCGGTGGTTTAAAATCAAGTGTCCCTGGCGGACGTTCTGAATGAAGGCAAACTCGTCCCCCTCCAGGATTCATCAGAATCCCATTATTCATAGCATCTTTTATTTCCTGAGGGAGTTCCGGTGGATTAACGGCTAAAGATATATTAATAGGAAGAATAAAGAACAAAAAAGAAATCAAAATGACAAATAATATATTTAAACGCGGCATTATAGGAATAATAGTAAACCAAATATAATTTCATTTCAACCGAACGTATAATTTCAACTCAGTATGTAGAGCTTTAATTTCTGTCGTATAATCCTATTGTAAAGAATATTTACTCAATGTAAATTGATATGCAAACATTAAATCGGGGGAGGGAATCACAACAGATACAGGAATTTATCAAAAGTGCCTTGGTTAAAACAAGCCTAAAAGACATTGTTGTCGGGTGGTCCGGGGGGGTTGACTCAACCGTATGTTTATATCTTCTGGCACACGCTATCCCAGTTGAAAATATTCATGTACTACATTTACCGTACAACAACTCAATAATTAACGAGTTAACGGATTTGCGGGTTAACGGGTTACGAATACTTAAGGAAAATGTTCATGAAATACCGATAAGGAAAATGGTCGATGAAATAGGAAAAGCCACAGGCGCAGTCAACGATAAAGTAAGAATGGGAAATATTATGGCGCGGGTCAGAATGATTATCCTTTTTGATTTTTCAAAAAAGATCGGGGGACTGGTTTGTGGAACAGAAAATAGAACGGAGCACTTACTCGGTTATTTCACACGATATGGAGATGGTGCCTCAGACATTGAGCCAATACAACATCTGTATAAAACTGAAGTATTTAAACTCGCAAAACAGTTGGGAGTTCCCTTCTCCATCATTAACAAATCACCTTCTGCAAATTTATGGGATGGGCAAACTGATGAGGGTGAGTTTGGGTTTAGTTATGCTCAAGCCGATGAAGTTCTGCATCGCATATTTGATTTAAAACAAAAACCGGAGGAAATTAAAAACATACATGTCAAGACAATACAAGCAATCATCAAAAGAGTCGAACAAAACAAGTTTAAACACCTTGTTCCCTACCTTATTTAATCTCAATCTTTTGTCCTGGGCGTGGATGATTGAATGCATGAACACCTGTGGTCGGATCTTTTTCGGTAAAGTGGCGCCATACTGAAATCTCCATATAAGCATTGTCTTTTGCGCCTGATGATCCGGGATAGATCACGAGTTCTCCCGGTGTTGCGCCGAATAGATTACTCACGTACTTTGCCTTTTTCGATACTTCATTTAAGGTTATGAGGACCATTTCTCCGAGTTCAAATTTTCCTTTTAAATTCTCGCGGGTAATGGTTGTTTTAATATTTCCATGGTTATCAATGTGTCCCACATAGTAATCTTGAATTCCCGGAATGATATTAGTTGAAGACTCTACAAGTTCAAGTTCATCTTCCATCTCATCCATAAGATGGGCCGAGACGCGGGAATATAAATCCCTTGACCTAAACTGACTCCCCTTGTCAAGCCCCGGGTAATGATAGATACGTTCAATCTGGTTTCTCAAAAATGAAAAATCATATCCTGCATTGGGTCCGCAAATCCAAATTCCCGAGTAAAGCCGAAGTAATATGAATTCTGCTCCTTTTGCCGCCTCAACTCCCTCTTGGGTTTGTACACGAGGATCAGTATTTTGGAAAATGACTGTTCGATTGGGATCGCCATACCTCTCTTCAATTAAGGTTAATTGTTTCAAAAGGAAGCCGGTGTGAATGGTGGAAGGAGTCGACGCAACAAAGGAGATTTTAGCTCCTCCATCATCTTTTAAATAACCCTCAACTGCCGTTCGTACTTCTTGACAATTTAACGAATCATGCGCCCAGTCCGCAACGACAATAAGTTTTTTCATAATTAACCTCCTATATTGGACAAACCAAGTACATTGCTTATAACAGTGAACATAGCTGCAATAATTATCACAATTGATGAAATGATAGCAATATAATTGTACCATTTGCTGTTAATATATTTTCCCATCATGTCTTTATTATTTGACGCTGTTAAAAGAAAGAAGAACATGGCAGGAAGAAGTATCCCATTTAGAGATTGAGTGAAAAAAACAATACGAAAAAGAGAAACTGATGGGATATTTACTATTAACGCAGCAATAAGAAGTTGCATTATAAAAATAATATAGAAAGTCTTACTTTTACCAAACGATTTATCTAAACTCCCTTCAACACCAAAAAACTCAGAAAATGCATATGCGGTTGTTAAAGAAACGACGACTAGACCCATGAATCCAGCATTTAATATTCCAAAACCAAAAAGCACAGACGCTAGTTCACCGGCGAATGGTTTAATGGCGAGAGCTGCTTGTTCGCCTGAAACAAGGCTTATTTTATGAGCATACAAGGTTGATGCTGTCGCAACGATCATAAAAAAGGAGAAAAAATCAGTTAAGAAAGCACCAAAATAAGTTTCAATCTGAGTATATTTAAGGTCATCAATCTTAATTTTTTTATCTAAAACGTAACTATGCACAAAGAATTGTCCCCAAGGGGTTATCGTGGTTCCTAACACTGCGATTGCTGCAAATATAAATTCCTTGGAAAAATGCATATTCTGTGGAATAAAGACACTTGAAATGGCAAGATTCCAATCAGGCCTTGCCTTAAATGCAGAAACAATGTACGTTAAATAAAAGAAACCAGATAGTAAAAAAATATTTTGGTTGGTTTTATAATTTCCTTTAATGATAAATATTGTTGCGATTGTTATTATACAGATCAAAAAAAATGTTGAATTAATATTAAACATTCCAGCAGTAATTTTTATTGCAGATAAATTAGCAATGACAGTTCCTGTGTTTGCTATAAATAAACCGACAAAAACAAAAACAGACATCGTAACTCCATATCTTTCTCGTATAATATCCCCCAATCCTTTACCCGTTACGATTGCGATACGAACTCCCATTTCTTGTGTGATTGCAAGTAGAAAGGTTATGATTAAGAGAATAAACAACATGGAATACCCAAATTTAGCACCCACAAGTGAGTAAGTAGCAACGCCGGCAGCATCATTATCAGCCATTGCGGTTATGGTCGCCGGCCCAAAAATACTAAAAAAAATTAATAGCCGTGTTTTAAATGAAAATAAAACTGATTGAGTGGATGAATGCTCTTGGGTACTCACATTTTTTGTGAAATATAATCAACAACCTGATCAAAGGTTACAATTCCCAATATCTGCTTATCATTGTTGACCACGGGAATTGCTGGTAACCGATAGTGCAACATTTTGCGAACAGCAATTTCAATAGGGGTGGTCAGGCGGATTTCAATGATGTTTTGAATCATAAATTTATAGACTGGGGTGTCAAGGTTATGCATAAGCAGTTCGTGGAGGTTAAACACGCCGATCAGTTGTTTTTTCTCGTTTATCACATATATTGCTGCAAAAAAACCGAAATCGGCAGTATTCTTTTTAATGGAGGAAATAACATCATTAACCGTAAAATTGGAGGGTACGGTTAAAAACTCTGTAGTAAGCTTATTCCCGATAGAGGTACGAGAAAGCGAAATAAGGAGTTGTAGCTCCTCTTGCGTTTGTTGTTCCACCAGGTGTAGGATTTCCTCTCTTCTTTTTTTTGAGATGGCCAATAAAATATCCACCGCTTCCTCAGGATGAATCATTTCAAGAACAGAGGCAGATTTATCAGGTTCCCAGTGTTGAAAAAGACTTCTTTGATAGTTTATATTTAAATTTGAGACAACTTCGGCTGCATAGTTTTTATCAAGTATTTTCAGAAATTTTCTCACATTGGTTTCATTTGTTTTTTCAAGATAATCAGCCAAATCCTCAGGTCTAAGGTTCTGAAGTTTTTCCTCCTTTTTGTTTAGCTTTACATGCCCGCGGGAGAGTTCAAGCGGTTGTATCAGTCCCCAAGGAAGAAGATTGGGGGCAATATGTATACCAAAAAAACGCATGCAGTTGATAAAAAAAGACTCAATCTTTAAGGTCCTCAAGATGCCGAATAGTCCCACATCAACTCCGGTAAGATACCATTCGTAGTGATTTATAGAAATCTTTTCTTGAAGGGAGACGTCATTAACACGGACTATTTTGTTTCCAACAATATCAATAATCTGTTTATCAAGAAGATTTTTTTTAAGAAATAATTCATTCTCTACTAAAACAGCCATATTATACAGCTTTTTTATGACAATTGAAGAATTAATTTTTACCACATACTGAAAAGGCAAAATTATTTTTTCTTTATTAAGGGAACGGATAACCAATTTTGTTACTTTTGGTTGCGCTGAAGCTAAAAATACAAGATCTTCCAGGAATCCAATCTCAATCTTGTCTTCTGTTTCGATTTTTTTCCCTTCAATTTCTGAAAAGTAAAGCATATTAATTACATACAAGTAAGAGTAACTGTTTGACAAGTATTATAGTACAACATAGAATTCAATATGTGCAAGTATTTCAAGGGTGATTGACTGGCACTGATACATGGTATAATAGGAGCATGGATAAAACCATGGGCGTGCTTCTCGTTATTTTTTTCTTGTCGTTTGTTATTTTTATTTCGGTAGTTTTACTTGGTGGGAACAGCTCCCTAGTCAAGTTTACCCGTGCTAAGGAAGACTTTCTTCCCTCCGCCACCAACTCCCTTGTTTTTGCATATCCTCTTACCGTTAAGGCTGACGGGAAGGGCGTAAGCACAGTAAACATTTTTGTTAGAAGCGACAAGGGTATGCCGATCAAAGATCAAAAAGTTTCGGCAACCGCAGAGGTGGGAACGTTTAAGGAAGCTGACGCTACAACTGACGATCAGGGAAAAGCTATTATGCATATATCTTCATCCACTCCGGGAGTAGCGAATATTGTGGTATCGGTTGGAGGAACGCTCACGCTTACCCAGAAAATTTCTGTTAAATTTGAATAGAAATTGAATTCTCATATTATTAGTTCAAGCATTTATCGTATGAAAAAGAAGATTTCAAAAGTTGTGATTCCGGCTGCAGGGTATGGGACTCGTTTTCTTCCGCAAACAAAAGCGATGCCTAAAGAGATGCTTCCGGTTGTTGACAAGCCGGTGATTCAATATGTTGTTGAAGAGGCCGTTCATTCGGGCGTTGAAAACATCATTATTGTTACCGGGGCAAATAAGCGTGCGATTGAAGATCACTTCGATGTCCCAAATGAAGACCTGGTTAAAAATCTCATGGCGGGCAATAAAGAGCACATTTTAAAGGAAATCCGAAAAATTGCTGATATGGCGAACTTCATTTATGTAAGGCAGAAAGGTCCGTATGGAAACGGAACCCCCATTCTTGCAGTTGAACCCATTATCGAAGATGAGCCGTTCGCAGTGCTGTGGGGCGATGAATTTATTTACTCCAACCCTCCTCGTCTGAAGCAAATGATCAAGGTATATGAAAAGTATGGCGGAGTGGTTATATCGGGTGTGAAGATTGAGAAGAAGGAAGACCTGAGCAGATATGGAATTGCGGAGCTTGAGCACGTTGAGGGAAACATTCATAAAATTAAACGCATTGTGGAAAAGCCGGAGCTAAATGAAGCCCCGTCTAACATCGCAACGCACGGGGGATATATTCTGCCACCGGACATATTTAGTGCATTAAAAAGGATTAAGCCAGGCAGGAGCGGAGAGATTTGGCTTGTTGACGCAATCAACCTCCTTAAGAAGGAAGGAGTGCCGATCTATACCGTTGTCATTGAAAATGGTAAATATTATGACACGGGAAATAAATTTGAATATTTAAAAACAGTCATCGAGTTTGCGTTGAATCACAAAGAAATCAACGGCGAATTCAAAGCGTTTTTGAAGAGCTTGAATTTGAAGTGAAACCTCAATGATCAAGCTGGTAATATTTGACTGGAATGGAGTGCTTATTGCTGATACTATGGCGGCACTTAGAGGAGGCAATGCCGTCATTTAAGCGTTCGGAGGTATTCCTGTCGACATTGAAACCTACGGAGAACAAAATGTTATTCCCTCAACCGACTACTTTATCAACCAAGGCAGTAAACGCAAGGACATTATTAATAACTCACAAAAGATCGGGGAAATCCTTTACAAATACTATGAAGAACTTGGGGTAAAAGTGAGAACAAGGTGAGGGGCAAGGCCACTGCTTAAATGGCTAAAAAAAACGGCATTTCTTCTGTGATTCTAAGCAACCACACCGAAGTTGGCATAAAGGCTCAGCTCCACAGCACCTTAAGTTGGGTAAATATTTTTCAAATATAATTGCCAGCGATCAACGAGATAACTTTATGAGGAGAAGCTCAAAGAAACAAAAGCTTGATACCATACTAAGCACATCTAACCTGAAACATACTGAGGCTCTTATAATCGGCGATGCTCCCGAGGAAGTTAAACTGGGAAAAAGAGCAGGAATAATTACTGTAGCAATAATGCACGGTTATTATTCAACCGCAAGACTTATGAGGGCCGATCCAAACTATTTAATATCTTGTCTTGAACGGCTTATAGGTATTATTCAAAAAATTGAATAACTTAACACACCGGGTGTGTTAGGTGTTTTTTAGAAGGCTTTCGTTATTGTAAAAAGCTGAAACAGGGATAAACCACTCGTTATATGTTATAGCTTCGGATAAGTCTACGTCACTTGGAGGATCGATCTCTAACATAAAGTCTTTTGTGTCTCCGACTTGAACTGAGCGTTTTCCGAATTCATACTTAGGAAGATTTAGACCCAATCTATCAAGATTGAATCGATCAACTTCATAAACCCCCCCCGGTAGCATCTTTATGTCTGGAAACCAAAAAATATCTTTCTCCTTTAAGAGTGTTAAAAATATGTAGACAGATAGAATGTTTATCTTTAAATATTTTGGTCTCGTCAACCAAATAACTAAGTGCACGATCTGAATTTAACCCAAGGGAGATAACTTGTTCAATTCCTCTACCTATTTTTTCTCTAAAGTGAAGGTAAATAAAGTTAATTTCCTCACTTACCGGACGATCAAAATAGAGTGATGCAGTAACCTGACTTTTCCCACGACGTCTCCTAAGGAAGTCTTCTTGAATTTCAATGTGTTCCCGTCGTTGAGGAACATGAATTTGGCTGAAAATGGAAAGTTTTGACAAATCGTTCAGTGGTTCATTTTGTCCCTTCCTAAAGTAAGCGCGAGCTTCTTGGATGAAGCCCTGATCGTCGCTCATCCAATACTCACCTTTGTTGCCAATAAAGCGTTTGTTAAAAGAAAGCGAAGCCTTTAATGAGCCAAAATTTTCCTCTTGAAGATGAGCCCATGACAAAACATCACCTTTAGTGGGAGAATGTATTTGAGGCAATCTTTCAGCCCTAATGTATGTCATAATACAATATATTATATCCTATAATATACTAATTAGATCTGAATAACGAAAATATTGAAAATCAGCACAGCTAGTGTTTTAGTACAGAAAACGGGCTAGGATAGCATCTGTCGTGAGATAGACAGATATATGTTGTTCCGTTTACTTAAACGAAAAGGTCTTTCAAAAAAGCCGTCTTTGAAATACCACACTTTTTCTATCCTTAAGGGCATAGAAAAAATAGAAAGGAGGTGATCCATCCGCTCCTTCCAGAACGGATACCTTGTTACGACTTAACCCCCATCGCCGAACGTATCCTCCCCTCCGAATCGGAGGGTTCAGATATGCCCGACTTTGTTGGCTTGACGGGCGGTGTGTGCAAGAGGCAAGAACGTATTCACCGTGGTATGACTGACCCACGATTACTACCAATTCCGCGTTCATAAGGTCGAGTTTCAGACCTTAATCCCCACTGAGAATGAGTTTATGGATTTGCGCGGCTTTGCAGCTTGGCAAGACCCATTGTCTCCTTCATTGTAACATGTGTGTGGCCCAAGGTATAAGGACCATGCTGACTTGACGTCTGCCCCTCCTTCCTTCCCAGCAAAGCTGGGACCGTTTCCTGTGACAAATATAACACAGGATGGGGGTTGCGCTCGTTGTCCCACTTAAGGGCACTCCTCACGGAACGAGCTGACGACAGCCATGCAGCACCTGTGCTAGCCTTCTTGCGAACACTCCATGTTTCCACAGAGCTGGACGCTAGCATGTCAAACCTTGGTGAGGTTCTTCGTTTCGTATCGAATTGAACCACATGTTCCACTGGTTGTGTGCCTCCCCGCCAATTCCTTTGAGTTTTAACCTTGCGGTCGTACTCCCCAGGCGGTCTGCTTAACGGGTTACCTTTCCCA
>PFLF01000086.1 GCA_002784505.1 Candidatus Roizmanbacteria bacterium CG_4_10_14_0_8_um_filter_39_9 | reverse complement strand
TAACATTATTAATTTATATTTAGTTTCCCATGAAGCGTTATAAATTAGATTCACTTGTCTTTATTATATTAATTGGAGTCGGTGTTTTCTTTGTATTAACAAAAATGTCACGACCTCAAAATGTCACTTCAAAGAAAATGACTATTACCGCATCATTTTATCCCCTCGCCTTTTTAGCAAAACGTATTGGGGGAGAATATGTGGATGTTGTCAATTTAACTCCAGCTGGGGCAGAGCCTCATGATTTTGAGCCCACAACAAAAGATATGGCAGCAATTGAAAAAAGCAGTCTTCTCATTATGAATGGCATGGGGGTAGAAGTGTATGAAAAAAAATTAACAGAACAGTTAGCTGGTTCTTCTGTGAAAATAATGCTTGTGGGAGAGGAATTCGCAACGCAAAATATCGTGAAAGACGGAACAAAACGAAAGGATCCTCACGTATGGGTTGATCTTGTTCTCTATAGCAAAATGGCACAAAAAGTAGCTGATGAAATGAGTAAGATTGATGCGGCTCACGCAAGCGAGTATAAAAAGAGAGCAAACCAACTCGGTGAAGAACTTACGGGTATTGATAATAACTATAAACAAGAATTGATAAATTGTACCCTTCATAAGATTGTTACTGCACATACTGCTTTTGGCTATTTAGCAAATAGATATGGATTTGAGCAGATAGGAATATCGGGAATATCCCCTGAAGAAGAGCCATCCCCCAAAGAATTAAAATTAATTACAGACTTCGTAAAAAAAGAAGGAGTGAATCATATCCTTCTTGAAGAATTAGCTCCACGCATATGGGGAGAAACAGTAGCTACTGAAACAGGAGCACAGGTGCTTGTGCTCAATCCTCTTGAGGGCGTAACGCCTAGTGAAGAAAAAGAGGGAATGAACTATATTTCAATACAGAAAAAAAATATCGAGACGTTAAAGATTGCGTTGCAATGTAAATAAACATGGGCACAATTGTTCCTCCTGTAATTGAAATAAAGAATCTTTCCTTTTCATATGGAGCTGAACAAATATTAACCAATGTTAATTGTAAAATTGATGTGGGGGGTTATGTTGGTATTGTTGGGCATAATGGAAGCGGAAAATCTACACTGTTAAAGCTTATTCTTGGGATACTCAAGCCGAATAAAGGAAAGGTTTATTTATTTGGAAAAGATAATTCACATTCTATAGAGTGGAGCAAGATAGGGTACGTTTCCCAGAAAGCAGGTATCAGCATTTCTCATGTACCAATCACCGTTGAGGAAGTGGTAAAAATGGAGAAAGTAAGTGATCAAGCAGTTGACGAAACCCTTGCATCTGTGGATATGGTGAAGTTTAAACATAAGCTCTTAAGAGAATTGTCTGGAGGTCAACAACAAAGGATATTTATTGCACGTGCATTAGTAAAAAAACCACAGCTTCTTATATTAGATGAACCAACTGTGGGAGTGGACGTCAAAACACAAGAAACATTTTATGAGCTTCTCAGTCGTTTAAATATAGAGCAGAATATCACTCTCCTTCTCGTATCCCATGATTTACATACCATTTCTCATAAAGTAAAAACAGTAATTCAACTTGATAGAAAAACATATCCTTACAACTTAACATCATGTAGTGTTAATCATATTCATGAACCCTATGCAGCAGCTCACTGAACTATTCCAATATGGATTTATGGTACGCGCCTTTTGGGCAGGGCTTATTGTGGCAATTATTGCTCCACTTATCGGAAGCTTCTTAGTTGTTCGCAGGCTATCACTTATTGCAGATACCTTGTCTCATGTTGCATTAACGGGAGTCGCAATAGGTCTTCTTTTAGGAATTAATCCACTTATTACAACAATTATTTGTACCGTTGTTACCGCATACATTATTGAAGAGCTTCGCTCCAATGAGCGTATCTCAGCAGAATCGGTCCTTGCCATGATACTGCCCGGGGGACTCGCTATGGCACTTATCCTTATTAGTCTTGCCAATGGATTTAATACGAGTCTCATTACCTATCTTTTTGGAAGTATTACGGCAGTCACTCAGCAAGATTTATGGATTATTTTCGGACTAGGAATTGGTATCGTTGTGATATTTATCTTATTTTACCGAGAGTTTATGTATACGTCATTTGATGAGGAAAGCGCCCGTACAAGCGGAATACCGGTGAAATTGATCAATCACATATTTATGATATTAATTGCTCTCACTGTATCCGTTGCGATGAAGGTTGTAGGAGCACTTCTTATTGGGGCTTTAATGGTTATTCCTGTTATTACCGCAATGCAGATGGTACAAGGGTTTAAGAAAAGTATAACAACTTCCGTGGGAGTTGCTTTTATAAGTGTAACTACGGGGCTTATCGTTTCATACTATGCAAATTTACCTGCGGGAGCCACAATCGTTATGACTTCTATATCACTCTTCGCCCTCATATCCATTATTAAAAGAATATAAATTTCTTACTTTTTCTTTGAAGCAATTAAGGTTGCAACAAACGTTGTGATGGGCACTGATAAAACAAGACCAACACTCCCCACAAGGGTTCTTACGATCTCATCCGCAATAATTTCATAGTTGACGATCTGAGAAAAAGGATGAGGATTGTTGATAAAAAGAAGGAGAAGGGGGAGAGCTGCCCCTGTGTAGACAAGTATTAATGTGTTAACCATTGAGGAGATATGATCTTGTCCGACATCCATCGCCCGTTTGTATAACTCATTCATAGACAATCGGTTATTTGTTTCTTTTAACTGAAATACAATTGATGACTGAGATATGGTTATATCATCTAGTACTCCCAAAACACCAATAATAATCCCAGCCAAAAGCAGTCCTTTCATATTAATTGCACCCTGTTTTGCCACTTGGAGGAACCCGGCTTCTTCTGAGGCAAAACCAGTGAGTTTTGCTGCCTCAACAAAAAAACTTGAAAGAAGGCCAGTTATTATAAGAGCAATAAGTGTCCCAACAATTGCAACAAGCGTCTTTTTATTAAACCCATGAGAAAGAAAAAAAGAAACAGGAATAATGATGAGCGACCCTAAAATAGCTATCTCAACAGGATTTGCGCCTGATGATATTTGTGGCAGAATAAAAGAAAAAATAATAAGAAATGAAATAGCCATGCCAAGAAGCGACATGAGCCCCCTCCATTTTGCAATGAATAGTGTTACTAGAATAAAGATGGCAAAAAGAACGATCAATGCATCTCTTCGCATGTAATCTGAAATGTAATAAGATACCTTTCCATCCATTCCTTTCATTGTTGAGACCATAACCTTATCATCAAGATGATACTTTTGTTCGTTGGCAAGTGGCATAGTGCCATTCTCTATAATGATTTTTTTGTTCTCCTGAGGCCCGCTCATTACCGTAAGTTCAAGTTTTTGATATAACTGTTTCTTTTGCATGACTTCAACCTGTTTTTCTTCAATTACTCGAGTGACAATCGCTTCAAGTGGTTCTTCCTGAGGAGAAGAAGCAAAAACAAAACCAGTTGAAAAAGACATAACCAGTGCCAACACGATACCAAGGATAATTTTTTTCATACGAATGAAACTAAGATTTTAATCATGTTCCTCAAACATCTTGTCAAATGCAACATCATTATTTCTCAGGTATTCAATAAGCATCGCCGCATGTTCTTTTTCCTCATGACCATTATGTAATAATGTTTTTTTAAGCTTTTCATCTGTTGTTGCTTGAGCTCGTTCTTCATATACGTTTATTGCATCTAACTCTTCAATAAGAGACTGTCGTGCTCTGGCTAAATCTTTCGCTTTCTCTGTTTGTTTCTCTGCATCAGCTATCAAATTATATGCCATATTTTTTCACCTCCAATTCATTTTTTAAATCCACCCTTTCAAAATTATTAACCCCATTGCTAACATAATTAATCCAGTAATTAGGTGGAGAGTTCTTAAGCGTGTCTGACGAATTTCTTCTGCCTTGGCTGGATCAAATCCCTTATAGACTGCTAAAGAGAATGAACTACCCCGCAGCAGAGCTGCGAGGTATCATAAAATGCCATCAAACATTGCTAACTGATCTCGGTGAACTTGATTGTATT
>PFLF01000027.1:1406-4360 GCA_002784505.1 Candidatus Roizmanbacteria bacterium CG_4_10_14_0_8_um_filter_39_9 | reverse complement strand
TTATTTGCCGGAGAAAAATGTAAAGAACCATTTAATCAATCAACAACTGGCTACAATTCAGGTTCAATGGGTGCAACTCAAATTTTACAGTCATACTGGGATAAAACCTATAAAGATAAAGTAAAGCAAAAATTAAAGGTTGGTCAAGCCGATCGGCGGGTCCTTCTTGATGCGCTGGTTGGATTTGGATTAATAGTAATTGATAATACAAAGTATTCCGGCTCTTGTACTAAATGGGAGTTCAAATATGTTATTAAAGCAGCATGCGCTAATGCTGGTGGGAGTTGTGAACCATATAACTACTGCTATACCATCTGTAATAACTACAACAAGTATTCGGGCCAAAATAATAACTGTAATAACGTGAAGGACCTGTTCGTGCCCGGATCTTACTGTCAGTTTAAATAGATCTTCATCTTCTTTTTGGCTTTACGATAAACTCCTTGGGAAACTTCGTTGCAAACCACCAAACAATGCTGACAATTAAATTTAATACATCATGGTGATCTCCCTGTGCATCCGCATACTTCACGAGTTCATCCCTAAGTGCGATAATGGGCGCCAAGTGTGCGGTGCTTTGAGGAGATTCTGGAAATTGATGAGCGGCAAGTTGTTCTCTTATGTGAATAAATTCATTAAACCAATTGGATGGACTCATATTACGACCATCCACGGCTCTCCCCTCAGCTACTCCTGTTAATATATCTTTTTCTTCATGAGGCGATGAAATCATGGGACAAAACACTATACATGAATTGCCCCAATCTTCAAGTGGCTTTTCTCCTCCTTTAGCTACAACAATAGTACGGGTAAAGGCTTTCTCACCAAAATGGTCCCGCACTTCCTTATCTTCGTCGTTGATAACCCTCTCTCGCCTAATAATTGCATCGCCTAGACTATAGCCTGGCTTAAGAAGAAGTATATTCTCATTTGAATTGATCCTAAGTGTTTTACTACCAGTACCATCAAACTCGGTCTCTATTGTTAATAAGCCCATCCTCTGAAGAGCATCTAAATAGACTTCATATGAGCTTGATTTGCCTCTTTTTCCTGTATGATGCATAGGGTCTATTACAACGCGCATGTTCCCATTTTCAATATGCGCTGCATTTGTTTCGATAAAATTAACAACTTGCCTATCAAAATTAGGTATCGGATTGCCAGAACACTGGATGAGTACGTCTACAGGACCATCCAGATTGATGGGGGTTTCCCTCGTTTCTATGTGTTGATAGCGGTTCGCAGAAAGCGTACCTAAGGATAAAACAACCGTATTTGAATTTGGATGTATCCTATGAAGCTCTTTTGCAGTTTCTTCATCATGTACGATCGCAATATGTCTCATGCCACCAGTTATTTGACTTGCCACAGTAGCTGCTCTAAGATTTGCTCCCACCCATGGGTCTGGGATATATTCAATAAGGATGTCGTCTGTATTTTTTCGCTTTTGCATCATTCCGACAGACGCCATGGCGGTAAGTACATGAGTGCTCATAAAAATAGTTGGATTCTCAGGGTGAAAATGAGGGGACATCTGTACCTGATCTTCAAATGCTGTTGAATGCTTCATCATAGCTAGAACTGTTTCATCTATATATGGCTCTGCCCATGTGCTTTGAAAGAGTTTGTTGAGAGTATTGATTAAGTGAGGATTTTTTTGAAGAAGTGGATAATACTTTATGAAAGCATCGCCTAAATCGCGGAGTTTACCACTGGGATTAAAAGTAATAAGACTGATGTGATCGTCTAACCCAAGAAGCCGGAGCGTCGCAAGTTGACGCTCAATCTGGGTAAGATGTCCTGCTCCGGCACTTATGGCTGAGCCTACCAAGTTATATTTATGTATCCTTACATACTCTGGGAATGCCTTGATAAATCTATCACTCATCATCTGACCGATTTCGCCATTTGCAGGGGAAATAGAGCATGGATAAGACTCTTCTTGTCTTCTTCCCATAATATTATGTGTATGATATATGTATCGTCGTATAGATTATACCATGACAATTTAAAAAGGAAGATCCAATATGAAATAAAGATTAAAAAAACCTATTGTATGATATACTATGGGCTTAGACTTTATGAGACATAATGCATTATACGAAATTAGTCACAAAGATGGGTTCGAAAACATTGTTAGAATGGTTGATCGTTCATATTTGGGAAGAAATCCAATCACTGGACCATTAATAAGGCAATTTCCTCCTCTCAAATCACTTCGAATGATTGCCAATTTCGATGAAGATATTGAATTAAATGGATTGGGGTATGCTTCTCATGAATTCCTGAAAACTTTACAATTTGGATTAAGCTCTGAGGGCGCGATACTTCCTGAACTAAAAGCTCAAGGGTCCCCTCTTATTGTTATCTCAACACACCAGGGCCTTATTGAACCGATTTATATTTCTGCTTTACTCGAAAGAGAAGATAGTTATATTATTGCCGGAATGGAGAATCACAGATATGGAGGCAATTTAACAAAACATCTATTGCCTGTAAGGCCAAGCAAATTCGCAGGGGAAAAAAGATCAGTCCTATATGGTCCTCAAATGACGACTGAAGAGATTCAAAAGATGAATGAGGAAAGCCTTCAAACTGCTTCAGAAAGAGTTGCTTCGGGTTCGATGCTTACTATTTTCCCTTGGGGAGGGAGGGGTGAAGAAACGGGAGAGTGGTATACTGGACTCGGACGTATTATTTATAATATCCCGCTTAATCAACGAGGTAAAACGAGAATTCTCCCTATTTATTTTTCTGGACATGATAGAGCAAGTCTTAAAGAACTTATACAGGAATTGTTATTGTATGGAAAACCAAAACAAGAGAGAAATGTACTTGCTCGTATTGGTGCAGCCCCATTTTTGGATGAGCTAGTTGAATCATATGACGATCCACATGCTATTATTAATAGCATCAGGGTTTTTTTTCTGAATCAATTTAGTCCAAAAATTTAA
>PFLF01000027.1:0-1332 GCA_002784505.1 Candidatus Roizmanbacteria bacterium CG_4_10_14_0_8_um_filter_39_9 | reverse complement strand
ATAGTATAATCTCGTATTATTAACACCAAGATAAGGCACTATGCCAAGCTATTCATCTCCCATCTCTGAAGGACGTACAAAGCCGTTAATCGCGGTTACAGGCGCCGCAGGGTATGTGGGCCTTAATACATGCTACAAACTTCTTCAAGCCGGATATGATATCGTTACGGTCGATAACTATTCAACTGGGAGAGAAGACGGTCTCAACCAACTTCGAAAATTGCAAGAAGAACTACATTTACCGGGGAAGATTGTGATGATGGTCAAAATGGACATATCAGAAAATAAAAACAAACTAAGAAATCTTTTTAAGGATACGCGACCTGACACAGTAATTCATCTAGCGGCAAAAATAGTAGTGGAACAGTCGGATAAAGAAAGAACAATGTACTATCGCAATAATATTATAGGAACGAAAAATGTTATTAGAGCCATGAGAATTGCCAATGTTAAAAATTGTATTTTTTCTTCAACCGCAGCCGTATATGGAGGACAACCTAAAAATGGTCTATCTTTTCAAGAAGATGATGTTGTTGACAAAAATATGGCGAGTAACTATTAT
Source organism: Candidatus Roizmanbacteria bacterium CG_4_10_14_0_8_um_filter_39_9 (assembly GCA_002784505.1). Lineage (GTDB taxonomy): Bacteria > Patescibacteriota > Microgenomatia > UBA1406 > GWC2-37-13 > YC2-FULL-38-9. The sequence goes on along the minus strand of PFLF01000027.1, from coordinate 770 downwards.
GCATTAACAAAAATGTATGATGAAGATAGTTTAAGAAAATGGCAGGAAGAATATTCTACTAATCTCATTATTAATCGTTTTTTTAATCTTGCAGGAGCCGGTGGCCCAAACAAAGAATTTGGGTATAATGTATGGCCACCCACTCACCTTATGCCTTCGGCAGTTGCTGCAGCTATGGGTCTTCTTAGCGGTTTTGAGTATAAATGTCCTATGGGGTTAAATACAAGAGATGGATCGACTATAAGAGACTACGTACATGTTGAGGATATTGCCGATGCACTTGTAACAGAAGTTGGATATTTGGGCAAGAGAAATGGAGTGGGTGCAAGTGAAATAATAAACTTGGGTTCAGGTGAAGGACAGACTACCAAAGAGATAGTCGGATCAGCAGCTGAATTAATCAGTGGTGATTTTCCGATGACAAAAGGAAAGGTGCGACCTAATGAATCTCCAAGTCTAGTTGCAAATATTACTAAAGCAAATGCTCTGCTTGGGTGGAATCCAAAACATAGCTTGACAGATATGATTATGGATTTACAAATCTGGTTTGGCGGAGAAACATTTAAAGATCTATAGATAAAGAGAGAGTCTATGTTAAAAAAACAGGCCCCAGAAGGGGGTATTCGCAGACTGGAAGAAAGAAGATAATTGTGGTATTATAGCCCGAAAAAATAGGATTATATATGTTAAAATTTTTATAATATGCTGCAAGAGATTGGTAAATTAGAACCTAAACCAACCATCTATAGACTTAATATCCTTACAGGTGA
>PFLF01000091.1 GCA_002784505.1 Candidatus Roizmanbacteria bacterium CG_4_10_14_0_8_um_filter_39_9 | reverse complement strand
GTTGAACCGAAAGTAATTAAAGAGGCAGGTTTGGATATAAATTATCTTCAGTGGAGCGATGTTTTGAAATTAAACGCAGGTAATGCTAAATTCGGATATCAACAAATTGCGGAATTGGAAGATGCTTTTAAAGTTGCTCCAAATATTCATCATCAAATTCATATAAAAGGAAAGCACCCACAAACTATTTCTGTTTTACTAAATAAACTTAAAGAGCAGTCGAATTTTACTATAACTTCTTTTGATCTTCAAATTCTCAAACAAATAAAACAGATAAACAACGCCATTAAAGTTGGATGGATAGTCAAACCGAAACAAGAAAAAGGAAATGAAGGTGTGACGGATTTAACCGCCCAAGTGATGGCAAATCCTGACGCCTTACCCATATATTCCTCAGACGAACAAAATGATATTATTAAACAAGCAAAAAGGACTAACATTGAGATCGTTATTTTATGTGCCCCAAGAATTAAGGATAGAACGGTAATTGATTTTGTTAAAAAAAACAATATGCAGTGTGGTGCATGGGGAGTTGGCACTAATCTTACTATTGCCAAAAAATTAACCCACTACGGCATAGATAGATTTACCATAGATAATCCAGAAGAACTTGATAGAAAAGACTAGCGATAGAAGCAACTTCACATCTCAACAATGCTATAATTGAGGCATGATATCTCAAGCAACCACATTCATTTTTGAATCATACAGTCTTGAAGACGACCGCAAAACGATCCATCTTGCGTATAGTGTGCAATTTGATTCCGGCCGTATTCTTACTCTGATAAGTAACATTAAGCTTCCGGCGGAGGTTCCGCCTGGCATTACTACACCACTGTTAGATCTTGTGTTGCACCCGCTACATCTGATGGTTGGGGTGTCGTATTGGAAAATGTACTGTCCGAAAGAAATTGTCATTAAAACAAGACAGCTTAATGAAAGTCAGGCTGTTTTTTGGAACACAATCTACACAAAGGGACTGGGGGAGTTTTTTTTTAAAAATGAGATAGATTTTAGAGAACTGGTATCTTTTCCATTCGAAAAAGGCAGAGTAAAATCTGAGCCGGTTTATTTTGAAGCAAAAGATCGGTCTCTGGTCGGCATTGCGGGAGGGAAGGACTCATTATTAAGCTATGAGCTTCTAAAAAAGCATCATAAAGACATAAAAGGAGTCGTGTTTGAGACAAACCAAAAATTTCCTCTCATTTCTGCACTTACTGCGTATATGAATGAACCTGCCTTGTTTATCCGGCACACGCTTGATCCAAAAATATATGAACTCAGTAAAACAGGCCTCATCTATAACGGCCATATACCGATTTCTGCAGTGAATGCATTTTTAGGAGTTATGACTGCGGTTATATATAATTACTCGTATTTTATCGTATCGAACGAGAGGAGTTCTAACCTCGGAAATGTGGATTATCTTGGAATGGAAGTTAATCATCAATGGAGCAAAAGCTATGAATTTGAACAACTATTTTCCGATTATGTAAAAAGCCATATTACCCCATCCGTCCAATATTTTTCCCTCCTGAGGCCTCTTTCAGAGTTAAAAATTGTGGAACTTTTTAGCGTATATAAAATTTATTTTCCCCACTTCTCCAGCTGCAATAAAAACTTTACTGCATTTAAAGAAACATCGCGTAGCAAATGGTGTGGTGTTTGTGCAAAATGTGCGTTTGTTTTTGCCATGTTTTCGGCCTATCTCACCAAAAAGGAGCTAATAGAACTATTTGGCAAAAATATCTTTGCAAATAAAACCTTGATTCCTTTATATCGACAACTCTTGGGGATTGCCGATATAAAGCCATTTGACTGTGTCGGTACGTTTGAGGAGGTGTTGGTCGCCATGTATATTGCTCACGAAAAGGGTGAATATAAAGACGATGCAGTTATGCGGATGTTTTCCAAAGAGGTTATGCCACAGATTTCCGAAATGAAAAAGCTTCATGCGGCAGTTTGCGCAGTTGGGGATATAACTCAACTACCTCACGAATTTAAAAACATATTTTTAACACTCCCATGATCACATTTTCTGATTTATCAAACAAACAGGTCCTTATTGCTGGGTACGGAAAAGAAGGACGAGCAAGCGAGCGCTTTTTAAAACGGTATGTGCCAACAGCCCACATTGTCATTGCCGATCAAAATGAGGGATCGAATTATCTCGAAAAACAAGGACAGGCAGACGTAGTAATAAAAACTCCGGGTATACAGAAGGAATTAGTAACAAAACTATACACAACAGCTACCAATCTCTTTTTTGAGTTATGTAAAAATATCGTTATAGGAGTTACCGGAAGTAAGGGAAAAAGTACGACGGCCAGTCTTATTCATCACATCTTAAGGGAAGCGGGACGCCACTCACATTTAGTTGGGAATATTGGGAATCCCGCGCTTGACGAGCTAGCATTGATCAATGAAAAAACAGAAACAGACGACATCTTTGTGTATGAACTTTCCAGCTACCAGCTTGATGATATTATGTACAGTCCCCATATTTCGGTTATCGTAAGTTTATTTCCGGAACACATGAACTATCATAAGGGAGAAGTCCCTTATTTTGAAGCAAAACGCAGACTTATTTCACTGATGAAAAAAGACGATTATGTTATCTATAATCAACGGTTTACCAAGCTGAACGAATGGGCGGCAGGAGCAAGGGGAATTGCAGTCCCTTATAACGAGAATCTTCCGGTTACGATGAATGAGGTTAAGCTTATGGGAGAGCACAACTGGCAAAATATGCAAGCTGCGGTAACGGCCGCGCGTCTATTTCATATTTCAGAAGAAAATATTGCCTCATCACTGCGTTCGTTTAGTCCGTTGCCGCATCGGCTTGAAAAGGTTGGAACATTTGAGGGTATCACATTTTATGACGATGCCATATCAACAACCCCTCAATCAACCATTGCTGCACTCAATGCGCTTGAAAATGTAGACACTATCTTGTTGGGCGGTCAGGATCGGGGATATGACTTTAAAGAGCTTGCAAAAGTCATTATTCAAAAAAAAATAAACAACATGGTCTTATTTCCGGAAACAGGATCTGCGATCAAAAAACACCTATTAGATTATGATATTTCGCGCCTTTCACTTCTTGAGACCCGAAGTATGGAAGAGGCGGTTCGATTTGCATTTGATAAAACAAAAAAAGGTTCGATCTGCCTACTTTCAACAGCCTCTCCTAGTTACAGTATTTGGAAGAACTTTGAAGTGAAAGGGGATTTATTCTCAACTGAGGTACAAGCATATGCGAAAAACAAATAGTACTGCTTCGGGATCAAAACACAGGCGTATTTTTACGACACTTTTCTCTCTCCCCATTACCCTAGCTGTTATTGGTCTATTTTTTGTATTTGAAGCATCATATGTCAGAAGTTTTAGCGAGCATGCGGATAGTTTCCACTACTTTAAAATTCAGGCGCTTTGGATTGTTCTGGGAATATTGATTATGGCTATCATTTCCTATGTAGATTATCATAAACTCTACTATATAGCTTTTTTTGCCATGCTCATCAATATTTTTCTCCTGTTTCTGGTGCTCATTCCAGGAGTTGGGTCGAAAGTGAATGGGGCGCGAAGATGGATTTTTGGTTTTCAACCTTCCGAACTTGCCAAACTATCTGCAATTGTTTACCTGTCTTCTTGGTTTATAACGAAAGAGAGGAAGCGTTTTTTTTCATTTCTTATTCTTCTTGGGCTTCTCATGTTTCTCATTATTCTTCAGCCGGATATGGGGACAGCTATAATTATTTTTTGCCTAAGCATTGTCATCTATTTTTTGGCAGGAATAGATCTCCATTATCTTTTGTTACTTATTCCTGGTTCAGCACTTGGCTTTTATATTCTTGCAAAAACTTCGCCCTACCGTCTCAAGCGGATTGTTGCGTTTTTTGATCCAAGTGCAGACCCGCTTGGCATTACCTATCATATTAATCAGATTCTTATTTCGCTCTCAAATGGCGGACTGTTTGGTCAAGGGTTTGGATCTTCAAAACAGAAGCATCTTTTTTTGCCCGAAGCTCATACTGACTCTATTTTTGCAATCATCGGAGAGGAGATAGGATTTTTTGGCAGCGTTGTGTTTATCGCCTTATTCATTTTTCTCATAATATATATTTTCAGAATTGCGGAAAAAGCCCCCGACAGGTACGGAAGACTCCTTGCCGGAGGAATTTTTGCTTTTTTCGGTATTCAAACGCTCATCAATATTGGAAGTATGGTGCACATTATGCCCCTGACCGGTGTCCCTCTTCCTTTCATTTCGTATGGGGGGTCCAACTTACTTATTTGCTTTACTTTGATGGGAATTGTATTAAATATTGCACGAAGCACCAAAATATCATAAGATAAAAACGATATGAAATTACTGATAACCGGAGGACATCTGACGCCTGCTCTTGCGATTATTGATTATATGAGAAATAATAACGCATATAAATCAACGGATTTTGTATTTGTGGGGAGAAAGTATGCGGTCGAGTCTGAACAAACGATATCTCTTGAATATAAAG
>PFLF01000107.1 GCA_002784505.1 Candidatus Roizmanbacteria bacterium CG_4_10_14_0_8_um_filter_39_9 | reverse complement strand
ACATCTTCTCCGATGACATGGGCAATTCTTCCAATAAAGGCCCGTGACAGTCTTTCCAATTCTACTTTTGAAAGCTTTTTTGGATCAACAACAATTCCACCTTTACTTCCGCCGTATGGTAAACCTGCAACTGCACATTTTATTGACATTAAGGTCCCCAGTGCTTGGACCTCTTCACGAATAGTGTCGGGATGAAATCTAATACCTCCTTTATAAGGGCCAAGGGCGCTGTTATGTTGTATCCTCCAACCTTTAAAAACTTTTTTTTGTCCGTTATCCATGGTGATGGTTAACGCAAACTCATGGGCAAATTCCGGCTCAGTGAGACGCTTTATCATCTCTTCACCGAGACCCATTTTCTTCGCGGTTTTTGTAATAAGTCCTTGAGCACTTTCAAGCATTTTTCTCCCTTGATTCTCTGCCATATAATTGTATAAAATTTATAATGATTATAACCAAACTTACGTTGTTTCAAGCCATCTTTCAATGTCAAGGGCGGCCCCGACACCCATACCCGCAGCTGTGGCAGCTTGACGATACACGACATCTACGCAATCTCCCGCTGCAAAAACTCCGTTCGTGGATGTCATTGATTGATATTTGAAATTGAAATCATTTAATTTGTAATTTGTAATTGAATTATCATTTGTTATTTGTGATTTGACATTCCCAATCGCAGCTACCGAACTTGTCACTAAATATCCTTTCCCATCAAGCTCAACCTGCCCTTTAAATAAGTCAGTGTCGGGTTTATGACCAATTGCAACAAAAACACCATCTAATGTGAGGCCAATTGTCCGACAGATTCTGTTAGAAATTCTTTTCCCGTCGGTGCTCGTGCTCTGCGCGCCGTCGGGATCCCTGGAATTTCTGCCACCTGTCGGACACATGGTGACTTTCACTCCAGTGACTTTTGATACGCCAAGTATTTCGTCTACCGTTGCATTCAAAATAATCTCAATCTTTGGATTTTCGCTTACCCGCTTCTGCATTATTTGCGATGCCCGAAAACTGTCACGCCGATGAATAAGATATACTTTTGACGCAAATTTGGTAAGGGTTAGGGCCTCTTCCAGGGCGCTATCTCCACCTCCCAAGACCGCAACTGTTTTGTTTCTGAAGAAAAATCCATCACAGGTGGCGCAGGCCGAGACTCCCTTCCCCCGCAGCCTCTGTTCTGATTCAAGGCCAAGCCAGAGAGCTTTCGCGCCGGTTGCAATAAGAACTGCTTTTGTTTTGACCAATTGGACCAATTGGACCAATTTGCCAAATTTGACTGATTGTACGTTTTCATCAATAATCGTCGTGCCAAATTTGATGGCCTGTGCCCGCATTTTATCGATAAGTACGCTCCCTAATATTGATTCGTGCCCTGGAAAGTTTTCAACTTCGCTTGTGAGCACGAGTTGTCCTCCGGGGGGCGATCCGGCAAAAAGAAGAGGAGAAAGTCCCGCACGGGCGAGATATATAGCTGCAGAAAGTCCCGCAGGCCCGCCGCCGATAATAACCACATTCTGAGTCGTCTTCATATAACGGTTATAATAATTATTATTCTTATAAATTACAAGTTAATCGCTCGATCTATCATTTTTTCAACCCTCGTTATGTCTTTTTGAGGCAAAAACTCGCACATATCGGAAACGACTATTTCCTTTGAAAGACCGTCTATTGCCTTTTTAATAGCAGATATCTGCTGAAGGACATCGCTGCAGTCGCGTTTTTCCTCAACCATCTTCTGAATCCCTTTAAGTTGACCAATTATCCGGTTGATCCGTTGTGACATTTCCATAATTCACGTGTGTAAATTCATAACTCAAAGGTCAAAGTTCAAATGTCAAAACCGAAGCTCAAATCTAAAAACGTTAAACTTTCCATTGCAACCTTAAACTTTGAGCTTTGACGTATCTCTTATACTGAGTACTAGTATAGAGTATATCTTCCTTTTTTGTCAAGTGGATTATATGTGGATAACTCCCCTCCCCACCATAAGAAGAGTTTTACCAAGAATGACAAAGTCCTGTGCAATTGAGGATTTTTTGACGTAGGCAACATCAAGTCGCATCCATTGTTTGAAGGTAAGAGTGTGCGCTCCTTTGATAATCCAAGGCGAAGTCATACCGGGGAGAACGGAAAAACGCAAATTATAGCGGTCTGGGACGTATTTAGCCTCAGATAAAGGGAGCGGACGAGGGCCAACCAAGCTCATCTCTCCCCGCAGTACGTTGATAAGCTGGGGAATTTCATCAAGACCGCTATGTGATAGAAATTTACCCGGTTGGGTATAGCGCGGGTCGTTCCTAATCTTAAATACCGGCCCATCGGCTTCGTTTTGTCGTTTTAACTGTGATTTCATCTGCTCAGCACCCACAATCATGGTGCGCATCTTGTAGAGGACAAAGGGCTTCCTATCTTTTCCGAGTCTTTTTTGTTTAAATAAAAAAGCTCCGGGAGAGTCGAGTTTAATAATGATCAAACAAACAATCAAAAAGGGTAGACATAACAGAAGGCCAATTAAAGCAATAATTCGGTATAGCAAAAGCCGTAGCATGAGAAGAATTATAACACCTCAAGTATCGAAGTCGAGGTTGAAGGTAGAAAAATATTTCGACGAGTTTTTGTCTCAGTCTCACAAGTTAACTCGTGAAATATTTTTGCTATCGAAACCTCACCAGATCAGGCTCCTTTATTGAGGCTCTCCATAAACGCTTTGTTGTCAGCCGTCTTGGATAACTTGTCAATCATCGCGGTAAGACGTTCCTCGGGGGTCAAAAGCGACAACATACGGCGAAGCGTATTTATGCGTTTTTGGGTTTCGGCATCAAACAGAAGCTCCTCATGGCGGGTGCCTGAAGCTTCAATATCAATTGCTGGAAAAATACGCTTATCAGCAAATCCACGGTCAAGATGGACTTCCATGTTGCCGGTACCTTTGAATTCTTCGTAGATAAGATCGTCCATTCGTGACTCTGTTTTGATAAGGCAGGTACCGATAATGGTCAAGCTTCCGCCTTCTTCGCAATTGCGGGCAGCTCCTAAGAATTTCTTTGCGGGAAATAGTGCCGATTGATCAAAGCCTCCGGACATCGAACGGCCCGTTGATCTGTTTGGGCCTCGTGTATCAACAGATAGATTTAATGCGCGTGCAAGGCGAGTTATTGAATCAAGAAGAATGACTACGTCATCTCCCATCTCAACCATTCGGCGCGCACGATCAAGTGCAAGGTGCGCAACCTTTACCTGTTGGCGAGGTGACTCGTCAAAGTTTGATGCGGCTACCTCACCCTGTATAAATCGTTTTATTTCCGTCACTTCCTCTGGGCGCTCTCCAATGAGAATTGCCATAAGCTTTGCTTTTGGATGATTGATGGTAATTGCCTGTGCCATCTCTTTCAAAAAGGTTGTTTTTCCGGCCTTGGGTTGGGAAACGATTAGCGCCCGTTGTCCAAATCCAACTGGTGCAATAAGATCGGTAATTCGCATAGAAAGGACGTCTCTGGTAGTTTCGAGCTTAATCTGTTTGTTGGGATGAATGACCGTTAACGCGTCAAAATTTTTTCTTTGTCTGCTCTGCTCCTCCGTTAACTCAACCCCATTTATTTTTTTAATAAGAAGCAGCGAATGAAAACGTTCACCTTCCTTTGATGGCCTGGCTAACCCTTCAACTAAGTCACCTTTTCGAAGCCAAAAACGCCTAATCTGGGATGTTGAAACATAAATATCTGCATCAGGGTTTATGGCATAGTCTTTACGTAAAAAACCGTATCCGCCAAACGTTACATCCAATATCCCTTTTGCTTCATAACTCATCTTTAAATCTTCTTTTAATCGTTCTTCAAGCGGAACATCATCTTTCGGTGCTAATTTTGACGAAGAAGAGGATATGGCTGGGGCAACCCGTCTTCTTGAATGAACAAAAGGCGCGGGTGGATGCATAAGAGGAGCCTTTGGCTTCTCGGTAATCTCCATTTCGTCAGGCACCATAATCGGCTTTGACTCATATTGTTCTAGCATCGACGATACGTCTAATGCACCATCTTTTGCTTCAGGAATTTTGTCAACGGTCGAGCCTGGAGCAGAAACCTTAGAGCGAAGGGGGGTCTTTCGTCTGGTAAACATAGAAAATTAAGAATAATGAATAAATAGAGACTAAAAACTGTTCAATTTAAAATTTTGAATTTTTTGAAAAATGTCATGAAAGTTATTTTGTACAATGCTCCTTGCCCTAAAAATCAATAATACATCGATATTCCAATTGAGAAGTTTGGGTATATAAGGATCCTCCAGGGATTGGGGGTAAATTGTTCCTTTTTCCATATCATAAAACGGGTAGGCGGGATCTATGGCCGAAGCTTCGATACCTCGCTTTATACCCTCCGACTCGGAGGGAAACCCTTAGGATTTGATAGCGTTAGAAAAAGTTTTCAATTTGCCGACCCTATCAGGAGGATCT
>PFLF01000116.1 GCA_002784505.1 Candidatus Roizmanbacteria bacterium CG_4_10_14_0_8_um_filter_39_9 | reverse complement strand
ATCGATGTATGCAAATATTCCAACCTCTTGCGCATCGATCTTAGATATCCCGTAATTAAAAAGAGAGTAGGCGATTGCAGATGAGAGGACCCCCCCAAAAACAATACCGGTCCAGCCCCGTACGTCAAGCTGTGAAAATGACCAACTCCCGAGTTCCCCATACATAAACGGAATAAACGAAATCGCTCCAAAAAGAAAGGTAATAAATGTTGCCTGATAGACATTGACCGTTTTCAATATTTTCTTATAGAGAATAGCCTGCATTACAGCGGCAAACGTAGCGATACATAAATAGAGATTCCCTTCAAGAGCCAGTTCCTTTACACCAATCGAAATGCCGTTTGTTAATAGGAACGGTGATAAAATGATGACCATCACACCGATAAATGAAATGAGAATTCCCCATAACACACGTGCATGTTGTCTTTCATGCAATAAAAAAATTGCAAAAAGATACAGAAAAATCGGTTGGGCAGATGCGATGATGGGTGCATTTATGCTCGCTGTTTTTGGGAGAGCTAAAAAATAGAAAGAGATATTAAGAGTAGTCGCAAAAAAAGCTCCAATACAGATCTGAACTAACTGCTTTCTTGAAAGCGGCTTCCAGCTTTTCATCGCTACATAAGTCAAAAGAAGCGCTGCAATATAAAAACGCAAAAAAGCCAGCGTAAATGGCGGGATGTTTTGAAGCGCAAACTTAAATACGGGGGATGCGGCTCCCCAAATCAGATTTGCAATTATCAGTGCTAATACCGGATTCATACTCTTTTGATTTTAATTTTGATTTTGATTTTGCTTATGCAGATATACAATCAGTTCTCCTATTATTCCTGTCATGATTATTTGTATTCCAACAATGATGAGAACAATGCCCAACTGAAGAAGAGGCCTACGGTAAAGTAAAACGTTAAAAAAGATCCGTTCAATAGCTAGATAAAAAGAGATGATAAACCCCAGCCCAAAAGCGACTGCGCCGATTGTCCCGAAAAAATGGAGAGGGTTTTGCGAAAAACGAAACAGAAAATATGCGGTAAGAGTATCAAAAATACCTATGAGCAGTTTGCTGATGCCAAATTTTGACACTCCATGAATGCGGGGCCTATTTGAAACTTCTATCTGTGTTACTCCATATCCTTTATAGAAAGCTGCCAAGGGCAGGAATCGGAAGTTATTCCCATACAGAGGAATGTCCGTTAATATCTCCCTTTTAAATGCTTTAAAGCCGCAGTTTATATCGGTAAAGGGGGAGTCCATGAATTTTTTTAATAACCCGTTTACCAGCCCAGAATAAAAACGAATAATGGAGTTGTCCTTGCGGATTTTTCTAACCCCGTTTACGAACAATGCCCCCTCATCAATCTTTTTGAGAAAATGAGGAATGTCGTGAGGGTCATCTTGTAGGTCTCCATCCATAAATATGATAATTTCCCCGCTTGAGTTTGTTATACCTGTCTGAAGCGCCTCCCCTTTGCCAAGTCTTTTTTTATGACCGAATAGGTGAATGTTCTCACTTTGTTCACATTCTTTTTTGACAAAAGATACTGACTTATCTGTTGATCCGTCATTTACAAAAATGACTTCATACCCAAGGTTTAACGGCTTCATCACTCCTTCAATTTCCTTCACGAGGGGAACTATGTTCTGTTCTTCATTGAAAAACGGGATAATAATGGAAATCATAGCTTTTTAAATATTTCTAAATTACCATTTTTATAAATCATATTAAATCGACCGTCTTTTATCAGTCGTTCATATGCGGGTTTTGTCTTTTCATTTTCCCAACCGTCAGTTGCTTCACTTACCGATATGATAACATAATCCGCTAAATGGTAATTTTCAGAGAATTTATATAAATATCTGCGCGACGCAAATAGTGGCGCAATATGCCCGGTTGCCGATATTATGATATCCGGATTTTCCAAAAGTTGGCTCCAATAAAGAACATCAGTATTCTCCTTTTGCGGATATAAAAAGGGATGGACCTCTTGTTCTCTTGAATAGGGAAGTGGCCCTTTAAAGTAAGAGAAGAGAAGGGTCGCACAAACTATAAGCCCCATAAGAATACGAATGCGGTTTTTGTCTGCCGTGGCTTTTTTTACCACCATACTCTTTGCGGCAAGCATATTCTTTGCTCCATATATGGCTGCAATAAATATAAAGGGCTGAATCACGCTGGTATAGTGAAATACAATATTTCGCATGTTCCAACTGTTTGAGAGCAGATTGATACCAAATTCAGGAAGCGCGATCAAGAAATGAAGTGGTGAAAATAAAGATAAAAATGCAAGGGGACCCATAAGAAATAAAAAATATCGATAGGTATCTACGTGAAAAATATAATTGGGTAAATTTTTTAAATCACTATAATATTCAAGAGCAAAATGATCCCCTCCGCGAAAGTAAGGAATAATAATTTTCATAGAAAGCCAAAACCAAATAATGCTGAGAACAATAACTAAAAAGGAGTAATTTATTTTATGTTTATGTTTCTGTACAGCTTGCTGGGTCAATGTAAATAATCCAAAAAATAATGTCGTTAACGCCACCTGCTCTTTTGCAAGAAGGGATAAAATAAAAAACAAAATACTCATACGATATTTTTTGACAAGCCAGTAGTAAAACATAAAAAGGAGAAGTGTTGTCGTAAGCGTCACGGCATGAAAGTCAAAATTATTTGCCCGCTGCATCGGCGTATACATCAGATACGCAAAAGTAAAAACAAGCCCCAAGGCGTTATCGTATATCTTATCTTTAAAAACATGCGTCGTGATTTTAAAAACTGCAAGTCCACCAAGCGCGAGAATAATTGACTGGATAATAAGAAGTGTTTCTGGTCCACTATAAATGAAATAAAAAGGAGCAATAAACGCGAGAAGAATATCATTGTGTATCGCCATTCGTGTTATTTGATTTTGTCCAAATGGATTCGTCAACTCTAATATTCTATTTACATCTCCAAGTTTAAGAGCTTGGAAGGTGTTATATACCGTTTGATGCATAATCCCTAAGTCAAAATAATGTGCATATAAGGTGCGGTAACGGAGAATGGTAAAGAGGGAAAAATAAACTGCATAGGTGACAATCATTACCCATAAAATGATACCGATTTTGTATCTGGTGAGAAATTGCTTCATATTATTTATTCCCCGAGTGAAACTTCTCATGTACTTCCCGGAGTCCCGCGTCGGTAACATGAGTATAGATCTGTGTCGTCGCAATATTTTTATGCCCTAACATCGCTTGAACGGACCGCAAATCTGCACCGTGTGACAACAAGTCCGTCGCAAAGCTATGTCTTAGAGCATGCGGCCCTATTTTATCAAGTATTCCTGCTTTTATCCGATATTTATCAACCATGCGCTCAACGGAACGTGCTGAAAGTCTTTTTTTTTCAATCGTCAGCTCTTCGCTTTCCCGAGGGCCCGAATAGCGAATGAAGAGTGGGGCATAGACATCTTTTCGCATACTAATATACTTTTGGAGCCAATCTTTAGCATTTTTTGTTAAAAAAACGACCCTGTTTTTTCCGCCCTTCCCGATAACATTAAACTCTCCCGTTAATGTGCTTATATGCTCCCTGTTTAACCCCACCAGTTCAGATACACGAAGTCCTGTTGAAAATAATACTTCAAGAATTGTGCGATCGCGAGTACCCCCCTCATCGGTCGTATCAACGCTCCTGAATAATTTCTCCAGTTTGTCTTCCTGTAAAAAAGTAATTTTGCGATCGCGTTGTTTTCCTAGCTCTATCATATCGGGGGAGAGAACTTTATATTTTTGCTTCGTAAGATATCTGAAAAGCGACCGGAGAGCTACCAGAAAATAATTTTGAGTTTGACGCTTTAAACTGCCTTTATATGGATTTTTATAGTTATGTGAAAGATAGAGGCGGTAGTCGCGCACCATGGCATCATCAATGGTCTCAACATCAATATCATCAGCTTTTTTCTGGGTAAGAGCCCATCCCTGAAAAAAGGAAAGATAATACCCATACATTTTGACGGTTTTTAACGAAAGATTGCGATCCAACTCGCTGTATTCCAAAAACCTCAAAATTGCCTCCTTTAATCCCATGTCTTCATATTAAACGACGTCAAAAAATTATTCAATGGAATCTTAGGGCTAACACCTTACCAGATCATCCATCACATTCCAGATGATATGTGTGGCGATGGAACCGGCGACGTTTTTCGTTTTAAGAAAGACAGTGGAATAGACGAGACTCGCCATAAATACCATCGACAGATAGGCGATGCTTTCTCCAAATGAGTAACGGTAAGATAAAATCAAAATAGGAAGATGAATCAGCGTGAATAATATAGAGTTAAGAAAAATGGTCATATAACCATTTTTAAGATATTGATTCA
>PFLF01000098.1:2205-4520 GCA_002784505.1 Candidatus Roizmanbacteria bacterium CG_4_10_14_0_8_um_filter_39_9 | reverse complement strand
GATGCAAAGTTTGCAAAAAAATGGGGCAATTTGCCGAAGATTTATGGAGAATTGTGGCGCAAATGGCCTACCCGGACTAAACGAACGATCGATCAGCTTAAATGGGTTATTCAGGAAATAAAAGATGATCCGGCGGCCCATAACCTCATTGTCAATTCCTGGAATCCAGAGTATCTTTATACAATGGCAACCCTAAAAGATGCTTCCCGTTTTCCCATCTGCCATAACATGTATCAAGTAAATATTATCGATGGTAAACTGAGTTTACAGCTTTACCAGAGAAGTGCCGATATTTTTTTGGGAGTGCCTTTTAATATAGCAAGTTATGCGCTTTTGACTCTCATTTTAGCTAAGGTTACCGGTTATAAACCGGGAGAGTTTATTCATACGTTTGGTGATGTACACATCTATGAAATGCACACAGAACAGGTAAAGGAGCAGTTGAAGCGGAAACCAAATCGACTCCCCAACATTTATTTTAACCATGACTTTAGTTCCCTTGATGATTTTAAACCTGAGTATGTCAATTTAAATGATTATATTGCGCATCCGCCCATAAAAGCATCTTTAAGCGTAACGGGTGGTTTATATGACCAAAATTTAAAGTTGTTAAAAAAAATTAAAGAGGATGCAAACAAACCATGAATATATACGTAAGCCATTTGCGCCGGGGAGACTAAGAACAGGAATTATATACGCCACTTTTAGCCTCAGCATTGGCAAAAAAACATATGTTTATTTTTCCCCATAGCAAAAGTCAGAAACCATTTAACACAAAAGAGCTATTTGAAAAAAAGGAATGTGATTTGGTTTTGGCTGAAATTTCATATCCGGCAACAGGGCAGGGAATCGAGCTAGGGTGGGCAAACATGTTTCAAATTCCCATTTACTGCATCTATAAAAAAGGTGCAGATATTTCAAGGTCAGCATTATCGATTGTTGCAAAAAATATTGAGTACTCCGATTCAAAAGATTTAATAGTACAATTATCTTCATTGTTACTTTCATGAATAAACCAATCATTTCAATCATTTGTGCCTTATCTGATACGAGAGTAATTGGCATAGGCGATCGCATTCCCTGGCACATCAGGGAAGATCTCATTCGTTTTAAAGAAAAAACACTTCATCACACGATTATCATGGGGCGGGCAACCTTTGACTCGCTTCTCAAATATTACCAAAAGAGCGGGCGCCCGATCCCGGAAAGAAATCATATCATCGCCACAAGAGATAAAAATTATTCAGTTGCAATCCCAAAGACATTTATTGTCAGCTCTATTGATAAGGCTTTAGAAAAGGCTAAAGAGATTGAACTAGAAGAAGTTTTTATTTCAGGTGGCGCATCAATTTTTAAGCAGACCATAGACCGTGCCCAGAAATTATATCTCACCATTGTCCACACCGATTTACCGGGAGACAAATATTTTCCGGACTATAGTCAATTTAAAAAAATTGTGAATAAAGTTGACGGAGAATCAGAGAACCACCATTATACATTTTTAGATCTAGAACGATGAAAAATCCAGAAAATCTTGAGGAAGCGTTTTCAATTATTGCAAAAGAAATGGAGGCGATTTTTGTGCAAAAACACAAAGATTATGGAAAAGGGAACATTCTCGACACCGGGGAGCTGGGAATAGCATTTCGGCAAAGTGATAAACTGAATAGGCTTAAAAATATCCTTCAGTCAACTTCAAATCCCGCGAACGAAAGTGTTGATGACAGTTGGATGGATATGGGAGTCTATGCCGTCATCGCCATAATGTTCCGGCGGGGGTGGTTTCAAAAACTTAAGTTAAAGAAATGAACAAGGATATTTTTTTAAACAAAATTACTACTTTTTCCTTTTTTTGGCTGCAGTCCATACTATTTCAAACAACTGTCTTTGCATGGTGGTAATTTTTTTATTATTGATTTCCACGCCAAACACCTCACCGTCAAACCAGTTGTAGTAAGCAACCACATCATTGTAAATATCCACTTGATGATTAACACTTAATATGTTGGCGGCAATATAGCGAGATTCAAAGTAGTGCTGATCGAACTTAACTCGCACATCTTTTTTAAGACTTGTAAGATATTCATCAGAATATATATCCCGCATTCTCAAACCTCTCCTCACCCATTCTTCATGCCATTCTTGGGAAAATTTGGTGCCGACGATTTCATCCAGACGTCGGTAGGTATATCCAACCACTTCAGTTTTTGCCGCAAGCGTATTCCAGACCATCTGTTTAATGCCATCAACTCCACGATGAAAGACAACCCGTGTGCCTGGTTGATATGTCTCGCGGGAGGAAGAGATAAGGTGAG
>PFLF01000098.1:0-2196 GCA_002784505.1 Candidatus Roizmanbacteria bacterium CG_4_10_14_0_8_um_filter_39_9 | reverse complement strand
GGAATGCTTCGCGCAGTGCCCTTACCCTCAACTCAGCATCCTTAACAAGAAGATCAAGCTGAGCCATATTTACTGCTTTTGCCAACCATCTGTTTTCGTCAACAACATCCTCAACCAACCCGCGCCGCTTCATCTCTTCTAAGATCCGATATACTTTTGTCCGGTTTATTTGCGTATTTCGGGAAAGTTGAAGAATTGTTTGAGATCCTTTTTCGACCAGAGATGCAAATAAGACAATTTCATCATTGCCTAAACCCAACTGGAGCAGGAATGTATTAACGGTCTGATTGTTCATTTTTTGGACAACTATTTTACAAATCTACACCCATATTTTATCATATGACATCAGTTTGTCCAAATTATTAACAAAAGGAGGTGAAAAATATATGACACACAATAATGGAAACGCGCAAGTATTTCTTGGAGCGGAAGGGATAAAAGATATTTACAATATGTCCCTTTCGGCAGACAAAATAGACGTTGTTTGTTTCTCAAGTACCTATGCTGGTGTGATTGGGGACTATTTCGATAAAACATATGTACCAAAACTTTTTAGATCGAACATTATGACCCGAGAAATATTGCCCGATACGGCAGGAAACCGAAAAGATGCACTGCAAAAAGATCAGACGAAAAACCAGGTCGCATTTATAGAAATAAAACAAAAAAGCGAAAGCGACCTGCTCATCTTTATGGGCCGCGTAGCGATGATTTCGTATAACCAAAAAACACCCTTTGCACTTATTATCGAGGATAAGGAAATGGTTGCAAACCTACAAAATCAATTCGATAGCCTGTGGGGGAGCTTGAAGAAGTAACACGTGAAGTATAAGCCGCCGCATAAAGAGGTGCGGCGGCGTGATGCTGCTTTGGAAGATTTGGATATTGGACATTAATCACTACGGGGTTGTTCATGTTAAAATACTGCTTATGATATCTCCAAAAGACTACGAGTATGATTTACCCCCCGAGCTTATTGCGCAAAAACCTGCTGTGCCTCGTGATAACTCACGCCTTTTTATTTATAACACGAAGACTGACGAAATAATATTTGATTATTTTTATAATCTTGTCAGATATCTCCCGAAAAATTCCTTTTTAGTTTTAAATAACACAAAAGTTCTTCCTTCCCGCACAACCCTCAAAAAAGAAACGGGTGGGGGTGTGGTAATGCTTTTTTTGGTCAATGAACAGATGAATGAAGGATCTTGCCGCATTATAGTTGATCGAAAAGTGAAAACGGGGGACAAACTTTATTTTTCAAACGGAGACTACATACTAATAACAGCCCAGAATGAAGTGCTATTTACCGTCCAGATGTCATTTCCAAGAACTCATTTATATCGTCTGCTTGAGGCGGATGGCACCATGCCGATTCCGCCATATATAAAGCATTCTCCTTTAAGCCGCAACCAACTAAAAGACTCCTACCAAACCATTTTTGCAGATATTCAAGGGTCATCGGCCGCGCCGACCGCCTCGCTTCATTTTACCGAGCGTGTTTTTCGGGACCTTGAGGCTGCTCAGATTCCCAAGATATATACCACACTGCATGTTGGGATGGGGACTTTTGCACCGGTTACCGAAAAAAATTTAGCCGAAAAAACACTTCACCATGAATGGTATGAAATATCAAAGGAAGCACTTCGATGTATCGATACATCGAAGTATGCCGGCAAGGAATTGGTTGCGGTTGGTACGACGGTGGTGCGGACGCTTGAATCGTGGAAGGTTAAAGGTCAAAATTCAAAGGTTAAAACTGAAACTCAAAAGTCAAAAAGTAATAGGGTTATGGATTCAACAAATTTGTTTATCATGCCCCCGTATCGGTTTCAGGTTATAGACCATCTGATTACCAATTTCCACATTCCCGGCTCATCACTCATGATGCTGGTTGAAGCATTTCTACAGGATAGAAAGGCAAAAAGAAGTCTCATCCAACCTTATACAATAGCCATAAAAGAAAAATTCCGGTTTTACTCTTTTGGAGATGTGATGCTCATCCTTTAAATCAAATATTCAATGTTCAATAACCAACCGTTCAGTGAATTATCAATTACTCAATGATCAGTTGATGATTCATTGATTATTGAATATTGAATATTGATCATTAATAATTGGAACATGCAGGTATTGACCCATCCTGCGGGAAATAGTAACGAAAATAGGTGTTGAGTCTCACACCCGAGGCTTTCA
>PFLF01000013.1 GCA_002784505.1 Candidatus Roizmanbacteria bacterium CG_4_10_14_0_8_um_filter_39_9 | reverse complement strand
CGAGAATCTTGGACGCTTAGCTCAGTTGGTAGAGCGTTGCGTTTACATCGCAAATGTCGGGGGTTCGAGCCCCTCAGCGTCCACCAGCAAATACCTTGTAATTTTACTCCGATTCCTTCATAATGAATATAACCCCATGAAAAAAAACACGTCGTTATATGTACAACAATCTATCTACGACTTTTTCGAAGGATTGTTGAATTTACTGCTGTTTTTTCCCTATTTTTTTTCCATTTCGGCCCTTCTCAAAACTTTTTTCAGCCCCTGGAAAAATATTATCGCCAAGAAGACTTCTCGGGGTTTTTCTTTCAGCGAATGGGCGAGCCGATTATTTTTTAATATAATTTCCCGTGCTATCGGGATGGTGATGAGATCAACCATCATACTTTTTTACCTCATATTGCAGATAGTATATGTTCTGGTACTCCCCTTTATTGCACTCATTTTTTTCATACTCTTGCCCCTAAAACTGATGCTTTATTCATTTGAAAAAACCGAAGAAGAAAAGAAAGAACTGCTGAAAGAACAGTTTCTTGCAACACATATTCTGGATAAAAAAAATGTAGAGACAGGTAATGCATGGTTTGAGCTGTACTATCGACACCATATCCGAAAAGTTGAGTGGTGGAAGTTGCCAAATCTGCTAAGCACTCCCCCTCTTGCCCGAGACTGGGCTGTTGGATACACTCCCATTCTCGATGAATACTCGGAAGAGCTAACCAGTCCCCTTTATCAGGCACGGATCCAAAATATTGTTGGACGAACAAAAGAGATACAGCTCCTGGAAGAAGTGCTTATAAAATCTCATGAACCGCACGTTCTAATAGTCGGTGAAGAAGGAGTTGGAAAACATACTATAGTCGATGCCCTTGCTAAACGCATTTACGAAGGACAGATTAATACTCTTCTCGCATATAAACGCATTCTCAAATTAAATCTGGAGAAAATTCTCACAACCTTCACCGATCTGAAACAACGGGAAAACTTTCTGGAGGACTTATTCAAAGAGGCGGTAGATGCAAAAAATCTTATTCTTCTTATTGATAACTTTGATAAATATGTGGCAAGTGGGGTTGACCGGATTGATCTATCAATCTCTATAGAAAAATATGCGAAAAGCGGCGGTCTGCAGTTTATCGGCATTACCTCGCCCTTCTTTTACGAGCGGTTTATTCTGACCAATGAGAAAATGAATCGGCTTTTCAATAAAATTGATGTGTCTGAAATATCTCCGGATGACGCAATAAAAACACTTCTGGAAATGACCTACTCCATTGAACAAAGAAATAACGTTATTATTCCGTATGAAACTATTATTAATACTATTGATAAGAGTGAGTTTTACATCACCTATATCCCCTTCCCCGAGAAAGCGTTTAACCTTCTTGATTCTGCCTGTGCTGCATTTCATCAAAAACAGGCGGGGGTTTTAAGAAAAAATGCTGTAATATTACCCGATCTGATTGATTCGGTGCTCTCTGAAAAAACCCATATCCCGACGCATATCACAGGTGTCATGCGAGAAAAATTACTACATCTTGAGCAGTTATTATCAACACACGTATTATTTCAAGAAGATGCTATGGAGCGTCTTGCAGCAGCGCTCAGGCGATCGTCTATCCTTCTGGGAAAGCGAAAAAAACCACTCGCCACTTTTTTATTTTTGGGCCCCACGGGAGTCGGGAAAACAGAGACGGCAAAAGCGCTGGCTGAAATCTTTTTTTCAGATACCTCACACCTTTTACGCTTTGACATGTCCCTATATCAATCTAAGGATGATATTCGAACTCTTGTTGGATCAATTGAGTCCGGAACGGTTGGACTCCTGACCAAGTCAATTCATGAACATCCCTACGCAGTACTACTTCTTGATGAAATCGAGAAAGCGGACAAGGATTTATTGAATATTTTTCTGACCGTTCTGGATGAGGGGTATTTTACCGATGGATTTGGAAAAAAGGTCGACTGTAAAAATATAATAGTCATTGCAACCTCCAATGCCGGCGCGGATTATATTTATCGGCAACAATCGTTGATTCAGAAACTTGATAATGCAATAGGCAATGTGACGGGTGGCGAAGATCCAGGGATCCCGGCAGCACGCAGGGAGGAAGAATTGCCTTCAGACCGAGTACTGACGGGAAATGATCTGAGTCAGGCCCCGTCACAGCAACAGAATCCCCCACAACAAAATGATTTAATAGCGTACTTGGTCGAACATCACCTCTTCTCCCCCGAATTTCTCAACCGCTTTGACGGCGTGGTTACCTACAATCCCGTTTCCGAACAAACCATAATGGCCCTTGCCCGTAAAATGACCACTTCAATAACCGAAAATATCCGCAAAATGTATGGAGTAAATGTGACTATCCGCGAATCCACACTGGATGCGCTTGCAAAAAAAGGATACAATCCCGCCTTCGGCGCCCGCAATCTTGAACGAACTATTGCGCGTGAGCTGGAAGACACCATTGCCAAAAGAATTATAGAAAATACGATCAAAGAAGGCGACGCAATTGTGTTATAACAAAGAACTTGACGCCTTAAATAAACCTGATACACTTATGGATAGCTTATGAAGGTATATTTTACTGCCGCAACCTCGTTTAACGGAGAACTACACGAAACAAATAAAAAAATAGTTCTTCTTATTAAACAACATCGTGTGCAGCTTCTTTCAGGCCAGCAGATTGCAAATAAACGCCTTCTGGAGAAAGATAAACTGCTCACATCACAGCAGATTTTTGCTCGCGAACAAAAACTTATTGAAGAATCTGATTTCCTTATTGTCGAAGGTTCCCGCCCATCCCTCGGCGTCGGATCGGAAATTGCTCACGCACTTAACTTGAATAAGCCGGTTCTTGTACTTGTTTCAACAAAATACGAAGATAAAATATCCCCCATGATCAGCGGAAATCCGTCCGATACGTTATTTCTTCAATATTACCAGGAGGATAATCTGAAGTATAAAATCAGTGATTTTATCAAATATATTAACTCACTTGCAAAACGTAAAGGAAAACTAATTGTAATTGACGGCGGAGACGGGTCCGGAAAATCAACCCAAGCACAACTCCTGGTTGATTACCTTAAAAAAAATAAAATTCCGGTTAAATATGTTGATTTTCCCCAATACTATCATTCTTTTCACGGAAAAACGGTTGCAAAATTTCTACGGGGTGAATTTGGAAATATAGATGAGGTTTCGCCCTACTTGGCATCACTCGCCTATGCCCTTGACCGCGCCACAATAAAACGAGAGATGGATGAGTTTCTGACACGGGGGGGATATATCATCGCAAACCGGTATGCTACTTCATCAATGGCGCACCAAGCAGCCAAATTTACCGATGAAAAAGAATGCAAGGATTTTCTCAAATGGCTCTATGAACTTGAATATAAAATCCATAAGATTCCAAAAGAAAATATGGTAATTTATTTATACGTCCCCTATCAGATTGGCCTCGAACTTACCAAGTCAAAAGAAACCCGCTCATATTTAAAAGAGCAACCGCAAGATATTGCAGAGAAAGACCTTAATCATCGTATTCAATCGGAAAAAATGTATCTTGAACTGGCAAAAAAATATAGACACTGGGTAAAAGTTGATTGCGTTGAAGAAAACAAAATGAGATCAATCGAGTCAATCCATGTAGAGATTATTAATTTGTTACAAAAAAATTTCCAAAAATAATATGATACTTGCAGATCGTGAAATCAAAAAAGCGTTGCTTGAAAAAAAAATTGTTATTGATCCAATGCCTGATTTTAGTGAAGCGTTATCTGCCTGCGCAATCGATCTGAAACTTCATCATGAATTTGAAGTATTTGAACATACCACCATCCCCTATTTTGATCTTCACAATATGAAGCAGGAGGATCTGACAAAAAAAATAAGACTAACCGGGGGGAAACCGTTTATTTTGCAGCCGGGTGAGTTTGCGCTTGCCTCAACATATGAGTGGGTTGAACTTCCCGATGATGTTGCGGGGCGCTTGGAGGGCCGCTCATCACTTGCTCGCTTGGGGATAATCGTTCATTCAACCGCCGCCCTTATTCACCCCGGCATGAAGGGAAGGATCGTGCTTGAACTGAGCAACCTTTCCCAAATTCCCGTTGCGCTTTACCCGGGAATGCGGGTATGTGCGCTTTCATTTGAAACACTGACGTCGCCCGCCGAAGTCCCCTACTCCAAACAAAAAAGCGCAAAGTATTTTAATCAAAAGGGGGTAATGGGAAGTAAAATAGAAAAAGAAATGTGAGTTTCTTAGGTGATAAAACCTAATGCAAATCTGTGAATTTTCTCCCGTGCGCTATCTCCTGAGATTTCAATAATGGCTTTGTCTCTAGCAGGTACAAGTTGCCCTCCAATTGTTCGAGACTCCCACCCGTTTCCAGGATTAACAAACCTACGTACTGTTGTATGGTACATTCCGTTATTAGGAACAAATAACCCCGGAGCATTCATTGTTGTTGTACCCATTGCAACAGATGGATGTGCTCTCATTCTAGCTTCAATTTGTGCCATATCATCGCCCGACAGAGGAATAAGATCTCCAAGTTCTGTGTCAGCTGTAAAGAACTCAAATCCGTCGTTTAGGTTTTTTCGTACTATT
>PFLF01000041.1 GCA_002784505.1 Candidatus Roizmanbacteria bacterium CG_4_10_14_0_8_um_filter_39_9 | reverse complement strand
AACAAGGAAGTGTTCATCCACAAAGTCATGCTATCGGTCTTAGTCGGAGTACTCCTGGGTCACACGAATATTTAGAGAACCGCCGGCCATACCTCAGGGCTGTGACCACTTGCCATACAAATAACATCACTTCACTACAATAAAGTCTCCTATCACAAGCGTATCCATGGGGGTTTTCAAGAAGTCTTCAATAGCTTGTGCGGGGCTCTCAACGATTGGCTCACCCTTGAGATTAAAACTGGTATTGAGTACACAGGCGATACCGGTTTGCCGGTAGAATTCTTTGATAAGTTTGTAGTAACGATTATTTGGCGGCTGGCGACTGGCGACTAGTGGTTGGTAAGAAACTGTTTGGATACGACAGGTGCCGTCTTTATGCACTATTGCTGCAAGTTCTTTTCTTTTATCGTTTTTCACCGGAAAACAAAATACCATAGAGGGAGAATTATGGTTTTTTTCCGGCACTTCAAAATAATTATGAACCTGTGATTGTAAAATAGACCCTGCAAACGGTCTGAACTGTTCTCTCCGTTTAATAATATTCATTTTCGTTTTCATGTTTCGGGGTGAAGGTTTGCAAAGAATTGAATGGTTTCCGAGAGCACGTGGTCCAAGCTCTGCTTGCCCTTGAAACCAGCCGACGATCTTTCCCGTAGCAAGTAATTGGCAGGTGGTAGTTAGGAGTTTTTTTTCGGAAAGTTTTTGGTATTTTAATTTATATTTCTTGAGGGCCGATTCGATCTGTTTGTTCGGGTATGAGGAGCCGAGAAGGAGAGAGGAATTACTGATCATAGTCTGGATTCCCGCCTTCGCGGGAATGACAGTATTATCTAATTCATTATAAATATAAAGAGCTGCGCCAAGAGCTCCACCGCTGTCGCCGGCTGCACCGTAAATATGAACTTTTTTAAATGGTGTATTTTTATAAATTTTTCCGTTTGCCAAAGCATTCAAGGCGACTCCACCTGCAAGGCATAGATTATCAACGGTTGGATTTAAAACATGCAAATGATTGAGGATGGAGAAGTAAATAATTTCTGTGACCTTTTGTATGCTCGCAGCCAAGTCTTTGTGTCTTTGTAAAATTGGATGAGACGCATTTCGTGGTTTCCCAAGCAATCTTTCAAAATCATTACCCCACATCTTAAATTCCTCTCTAAATCTGAAATACTTCATATTAAGTTGGATGCTCCCATCTTTTTTCAGATCAATTATATTTTTTAATATTTTATTCACATATATTGGTTTTCCATAGGCGGCAAGGCCCATGAGTTTATATTCGTCTTCATTTACTTTGAAACCTAAAAATGCGGTGAAGGTGGAGTAGAGGAGTCCAAGTGAATGAGGAAATTCAAGGTGGAAAAGTGGGGATATTATATTGTTTTCTGCTTTCCAAAGAGACGTCGTCTCATACTCTCCCACTCCGTCGATCGTGAGGATTGAGGCTTTAGGAAAGGGTGATGTATAGAAAGATGCTGCCGCGTGGGACAAGTGATGGGTGGAAAAATAAACAGGGCCGGCATATCCCAGTTGTTTGCGAATTGTTTTTTCTATTTTTAATTTATCCCCTGTCCATTCGGGAATTGCTTTTAAAAATGTGGGGAGAGCCCGCGGATAAGTTGTGATAAATGTTTCAAGTATCCGTTCAAATTTACGAAGCGGCTTCTCATAGTAGGTAATCACATCAATTTGTCTGATTGTTATACCCGCATGTTTCAAACAAAACAAAGCGGCCCGAAGAGGGAAGCCGTTATCATGCTTAATGCGGGAGAACCGCTCCTCCTCGATTGCGGCCAACACCACCCCATCCTTAAGAAGTACGGCGGTGCTGTCGTGATAATAGGCTGAAAGGCCAAGAATGTACATAAAAACAGAAACAATTGTTCCGGCAAATATATTTTTTTAGCTCCGGTGGGGACCCCTTTAATTTCCCAAGTTGCAAAAAAACATATTTGCCTGCACAGAAAATTAATACGGTGAACTTAAGTCAACGTTATTATTATCTGATGTAATCCAATAAGACTTGTCATCTCTTTTCTTTTTGAACAATGAAT
Source organism: Candidatus Roizmanbacteria bacterium CG_4_10_14_0_8_um_filter_39_9 (assembly GCA_002784505.1). Classification (GTDB taxonomy): domain Bacteria; phylum Patescibacteriota; class Microgenomatia; order UBA1406; family GWC2-37-13; genus YC2-FULL-38-9. The sequence goes on along the minus strand of PFLF01000041.1, from coordinate 2,682 downwards.
AAATAAGATGGCCAAGCCCAATTCCGAATACATAAAAAACGGCTAGAACAACATTACTAACACACTGATTAATCAATTTAATTATTTGTCTTATTTTTTTCATGTCTAGATTATGGGGTAGAGAAACACTGGAACTGGTGATGTCTGGGCCGCTATGATAAGGAGAATGATAATTATGAGAAGTAAAATGACAGGGACGATCCAGATTTTTTTGGATTTTGAAGCAAGAATAAGCAGTTGCTTTATGATTTCAATCATAGTCGAGATTGCACTTAATTTTCAATTAACAAAACCAACATCAAATACACGACATTTTAGCATACTCATTACAAACAAAATTCAGCTGGTTTTTTTCCTCTTTAGAAAAGGGAAATTGAGAGAAATCATTTTTTCTTCTTATTATATATTTCTTCAAATCTATATTACTTTTTTTTTGCAGCTCAAACTGATGGGGGAGATAGAGGAGATACCAGCGTGGTGAATACACAGATAATTTTTCAAGAAGACGAATTGCATCGGGGAGATTTTGAAGCATTTCTTGCTGAAAAGACCAAGAAACAAGCTCGCGTTCCTCATAGGGAGTTATCAGCTCCAGACGGGAAATTATTTGTTGTGACCTGACACCATCCTTATTTTTGAGTGCAATTTTTAGTTGTGCGTCGAGAAGGTGTTTATTATTTTGAATTGAAAAATATGAGTATCCCGCAAAGAGGGTTAAGACGATCATACAAACAAGTGAAAGAGAGAGAAAGCGGAACTCAGTACTATTAGTAATTTTTTCGTTATGAACACTTTGTCCTGCAAAAAAGAAAAACATTCCCATAAAAAAAGGAATTGAATAGGTAAAATCCGTCTGGAAATTGACAAGAAGAAATATAAATAAATAGAAAGATTTATTATGAGCTTTCAATCCATAAAATAAAATTAATATGCAAAATACTGCAAACCACAAGAGTGAAAGGGGGCCATTCTCTGCCAAAATACTTAAAAAAATATTATGTGTTTCTGTAGGAGTCAATTCGGTTGTACTTCCCGTCTTAATAGAAGGATAAATGTAGTTACCAGATCCAAATCCAAAAAATAACTGTTCCAAAGGCGCTGTCTGCCAAGCTCGAATAACTTGTGGGAAATAGTAATCTCGCACACTTAAAATTGGCTTTGGGGCAAGATGTAATTTTTTTTGCATAATCTGTTGCCCAGCGTGTATAAGAGGTATCTTGGAGAGTTCTTGAGTATAAAGCCCAATTATACAGAGAGAAAATATAACGATTAAAAAAGAGAGAAGAAAGTATTTACCTTTTTTTTGAAAAGTTACAAGCGCCAAAACGACAAGAACACCTAAAAATGCTGATTTTGAAAATGATATCGCCATAATAGTTAAAGTGAATCCCATAAGCAAACCGGTAAATATATATTGAGACGTGAAAGAAATAAGAGAGGAGAAAAAAAGGCCAGCCAAATCCCCCAGGTGATTATGAGAGCCATGGGAGGGCAAAATAAATTGATATGAAGAATCGGAAAGGAAGGAGAACGCCGATGTATTAGCACTATGGCCAATATATAAAAAAGAGGCGACCATAAAAACAAAAAACAAAACATTTCTTTGATACTTGAATTTTATAGGCAGAATCAACGACACGGTAAAAATACACCCATACATTGTCCATAATAATAATTGCAGAGTTGATCGCATTGCATTAACAGTAGAGATAACTGAAGAAAAAAACACGAGAGCTAAAAAAATAAGAAAGCTAAAAAGCGGATGTATACACTTAGACATATTGATAATGATAACAAAATATGTTAGTTTAAAAATATGTTCGAACGGGATTCTACAGTATTTTTTTTCTCCTTGTTTGTGGGACTTATTATATTATTTGTGAACGTTCCACAAAGTTATGCTGTCGGTTGTAATGTGGCATGTGGAGGGTCTGTTACGTGTAATGCGGGGTTATCGTGTGATGCGGGGACCGGTTTATGTAAACCCCCTCCTCCGAGCTGTGCAAGCGCCTATCCACAGTCAGTTACGACAAATAACACAACGGGGACCTTTTATACATATGCAGCAGGTGTTGCTAATGCCGATTCTGTGTATTTCCCCACATGGTCTACTATTAACGGTCAAGATGATCTTGTATGGTACTCTGGGACAGACTTAGGCGGGGGAACATGGAGAGGAGATATAAATCTTGGAACGCATTCCACAGGAGCTGAAGCTATACGAACCGATGTATACATGAATAATTGCGGGTACACCAACGTCTTCTGCGGACCAGCAAATTTCTCAATATGTCCCGTTGCTGTTGCCTGCCCGGAGACATGTCATACTGACACACAAACAAGGCCTAATGGAACTTGTGGAGATACTTCTTGTCCTCCCAACGCCCCCGCCGAACAAACCTGTGCTTCACTTTCCTGTCACACAGATACACAATACCCCCCTGATGGAAATTGTAATACACACACCTGTGGTTCTAATGCGCCTCCTGCCGTTGCATGTCCAACATATTGCGGATATCCCGGGGGAGACGTGGTGCCCAACGGAGATTGTACAACTACAACCTGTCCCGCTGTCCCTGATATTTCTCCTCCTTCAACCCCTAGCCTGAGTTCTACCACAGCCAACTGTTCGGGAAGTATGGCTTTTTCGTGGGCGCCGGTGACAGACAATGGTTGTTATGG
>PFLF01000018.1 GCA_002784505.1 Candidatus Roizmanbacteria bacterium CG_4_10_14_0_8_um_filter_39_9 | reverse complement strand
TTGTGACCTCCTTCTGTTCAGGGGAATATACAAGCCCTTAATCGCGAGTGAAAAGATTAATAAAACAATGGTGATATTCATTTGGAAATATATTTTTTGTCCGCCTACATATATCCGATTATATAATGAAATGGGTTGCGGGCATAGTCTAATTCAGCATCTTTGCAGATTTCAGAAAGAAATATCCTACTATTACAGATGTAGAAAGAGGTGAGGCCCAGAATGGAATTTCCATTCTAAAACTATCCAACACCATAATGGATCCCAAAATCAAAATGGAATACATTGCTCCATTTTTTATATAAATATTTTGACAGTAAGTTAAACATTCTACCTGTTTGATATACTAATTCATAACTCATGAATAATCATGCTATTGTCGAATTTTCACAAATAACCCCAAACATATTTCTCGGAACAAACCTCTGCTGTGCGGTTCATGCAGATAAACTGAAAGCGATACACATATCAATTGATATTGATCTTGAAGTAGAAAGGCCAGAAGAACCCCCCGAGGTTGAGTCATATATATGGTTACCTGTTATCGACGGACACGCTCCTAGCCTCTATCAATTGTCAATCGGTGTCACTGCAATAGAAAACACCATCAAACAAGGTAAGTGTTTATATGTGCATTGTAAAAATGGGCACGGGAGATCTCCCACTCTTGTTATTGCGTATCTCATTTCTACCGGAATGACTCAAGAAACCGCATATCAACTTGTTAAGTCGAAAAGACCAGAGATACACCTTCATGATGTGCAAGTAGAGATGCTTATGAAGTTCACTTTAATGAGAAATGAATAAGAAGATTTGGTTTATCCAACAACTTAATTTATTTAGCAGCCTAACAAAAGAAAAACTTGAATCAGTTGAGTCCTTATTTGCCATGAAGGAGTATAGCAAACGAGAGGTTATTTTTGAACCGGGCGATAAAGATAAGGTCTTTATTGTTAAAACAGGGATTGTGGAACTGTATCAAATCAATTCTTCAGGAAAAAAAGTAATAATTGAGCGACTGCTTCCCGGAAGTTTTTTTGGTGACCTTGGGACAGAGGGAGAATATGAGCTATTTGTTGAAGCAACTACCGATTCGTATGTTTGTGCATTAAACAAAGACCGTTTTTTTCTCCTTATCAGTCAATTTCCTGATTTATCGGCAAAGCTTATGAAACAATTATTTCATCGTTTACTTCAAGTGGAAAAACGCATGTCTTCTATCGCATCAGACAATGTCTTTCAGCGTTTTATAAAACTCCTTTTAAACTTAGGAAAAGTAAAGTCTTCAGACTTTATGGAAATTCCCAATCGCTACACCCATGAAGAACTGTCTCAAATGTTAGGGATCAGTCGTCAGACAGTTTCAACTTTAATTAATCAGCTCGAAAGAAAAGGCCTTATTGAACGAAAAGGAAAACTTATTCATTTCAATCCCTCAAAACTCACTCCTCTTACCGATTGATCATTTTTTGTCAGATAACAGACAGATTTTGTAACGCTCTCCCATTATAGTGTTGATATATGAAAGGAATTCGCATATGTTGTTCAGAAAATCAAGAAGAACATAATACAAATACTGATTTTAAAAAAATATTTTTATTCGTGCATTCTATGAGTAGAAGACCCTTAGCGCAAGTGGAAAATAGTAATAAAAAAAATCGAAAGGAGGTGAAAAAATGAACAAATATTTATTAGTATTGCTCATTGCAGGTTTAATTTCGATTGCGGGTATTGTCTACATAAATAACAAAACAAGTCAACAAGCACCAATTGTCACTGAAGAAGTAGCAAAAAAACAGGACAATCCGATTGACACAAAGATTATTTCCCATTATGAAGATTATTCAATCACTAACCTTTCAAATGCGATAGACCGATCTGATCGTACCGTCTTATTTTTTGCAGCTCTTGGGTGGTGTCCGTCGTGTCAAATTGCCGATAAAGAGTTTAAGGCGAATTTAGGTAAAATCCCCAATGATGTAACCATATTGGTTGTAAATTACGATACAGAAAAAGCTTTCAAACAAAGATATGCCGTAACAATGCAAGACACATTTATTCAAATCGACAAGAATGAACGAGAGATTACCCGATGGAATAGTGGAGGTCAAGGAGTTGAAGCTCTTCTTGCCAATATCAAGTAGGAGGATATTTCTCTAGGATTAGGAGCACAAAAAAATGGGGACGACTAACTGCTCCTAGTTCCAGACAAATTATCAATGAATTCTCATACTAAAACTATGTATTTACTTATTCCTATTGCTTTTTTATCCGGCATTCTTACAGTGTTTTCTCCTTGTGTCTTGCCCATTCTTCCCATAATACTTTCCAGCGGAATCGATGGAGATGTGGATAGAATTAAAGGTATTATTGGAGGACTTGTCTTGAGTTTTACAGCCGCTACATTACTTCTTGCAACTTTTGTTCGATTTTTTGGTGTACCAGCTGATACCATTCGAGATGGTGCCGTCTTATTTCTTATTCTGCTTGGAATAAGTATGATATTACCCACACTGGGAGATAAAGTTCAGACCTTTATTGAACACTTTTGGAAAGTGCGCCCAAGTTATAAAAAAACCAGTGGATTTAGCGGAGGACTTATGACAGGTGTCACTTTAGGCATTGTGTGGACGCCATGTATAGGTCCGGTATTAGCTACAGTTGCCACACTTGCTGCGGTAAATTCGTTTTCTTCTTCTACCACAATCATTGCGTTTGCTTTTGCGCTTGGAACAGGAATTCCGCTATATTATATTGCAAAAGGAGGAAGATCTATAACGGCAAAATTGAATATATTCAAACAGAAAAATCAACAGATTCGTCAATTGTTTGGTGCTATTATAATAGCGACAGCCCTCTTTATTTGGGCTGGAGGCGATAGGGGTTTACAGGCTTGGACGCTCTCCCATTTGCCAGAATCGTGGACTCAAGTAGGTTCACTGTTTCAAAATAATAAATATGTAAAAAAGTCTCTATTGGAAATTCAAAAAACAAAATGAAAATACTATTTTATGGTGCAACATGGTGTCCTGATTGTAGAAGATCGAAGAAATTCCTTGATGACCAAAGTGTAGATTATACCTATATAAATCTTGAGGAAACACCCGATGCCGCCGCAGAGGTAGAAAGAATCAACAAGGGCATGCAATCTATCCCCACAATAGTTTTCCCTAATGGGGCCATTCTTACCGAACCATCAAATGGAGCTTTACTTGAAGCGCTTACCGCTCATAATATAGAGATAAAAGAGAAAAAAGCTAATGATGGTAGCACAATATGATAGTGCTGACCAATAATCCACCTCATTAATAATGTGAAGAAGATGGAATACATGTATAAATTCGTCGAGAAATAACCCAAATCCAATAGAAAGGAGAATATATGAATATTTACTTTTCCACATTTTTGCGATTATTATTAATAGTATTCCTGTGTACATATGGTGCCATGAGTCTACTAAAAAATGATTCATGATTTGCCTGTTCCATACGCTAAAAAGGATAAGCTTTGTTATAAGAATTATAGCGCCAGTAATCATTACTATGTTGCGTCTTCTATGCTCCATATTTACTTTTATAATCGAAAATAATAATTTTATCCTCCCTCTTCTTGCAAAAACTGTCGTATAGGAGACTGAACATTATCACATTTTAATTATACTTAAAATATACTAATGTTATTAGTAGGTTGATTTTATTAAGGAGGTGAATGGAATATGATGGGACACGGAACACATTGTGACTGTATGATTTGCAGCATGGGAAAAGCGGTAGGAATGATAAAAAAATGCGATAATAAAACATGCAATCATCCAGAACATAAGAAAAACAAAGACAATCAAGATCATAAGTGAGGTGCTAGTAATTATTAATTACAAATCTATTTCATGGCTAAAATTACCATCTACTCAACAACTACATGTCCTTATTGTATTATGTTGAAGAATTATCTAAAAAGTAAGAATATTGGATATGAAGAGGTACTCCTGGATAAAAATCCCGAACAAGGACAAGCTTCAATTGATACGTGTGGATCAATGGGAGTTCCTTGTACACATATCGTTAAGGATGACGGAGCAGCAATATCTATTTTAGGCTTTGATAAAGAAAAGATTGATACAGCCCTGGGTATTAAGTAACTGTGGAAATAGTACTAATGATATGAACAAAAAAGACAAGTTACTATTTGTATATAACGCCAATTCATCTATTTTTTCTGTCGCAACAGATTATGTACATAAAATTGTTTCCCCAGAAACATATAGTTGTAATTTGTGTAAGCTGACATATGGCAACTTGGGTATGAAGAAGGAGTGGAAAGACTTTATAGTAAATATTGATGTTCCTGTGTCTTTTTTACATAAAGATGAATTGACAAAGGAATATCCAGATAAAAATCTCATCTCACTACCGGTGATATTTGTAGCAAGCGAGAAAGGTCTTTCTTTACTGATAAGTTCGGAAGAAATAAATAATCAAAATACTATTTCAAATTTGATTTCTCTAATTAAAAATAAAATGAAGAATACTATTTAAATTAAATGTATTTGTCTATTAGTAGTCTTTGACAAAGGAGCAAAGTTTAGTATAATCAGGCT
>PFLF01000115.1 GCA_002784505.1 Candidatus Roizmanbacteria bacterium CG_4_10_14_0_8_um_filter_39_9 | reverse complement strand
TCGACACGCTTTGGCCACAAGCGATCAGGGGTTTCGTGGCCAATCCGCTCTTTGGCAGCGGTTATGGCACGCTTTCTAAGGAAGGGAATCAGCAGTTTACCGAGGCCGACAGCACCGATAATAATTTCTTGAGAACGCTTGGAGAAACGGGCTTGGTAGGCTTTGTGAGTTTTTATGGCTTGATCATGGTCTCTATGTATCAGGTTGGAAAAGTCCTTAAAGACAAAACTGGCATTTTTGCCGCTCTGGGCATTGGTTACCTAGCTGGCGCGGCCGGGCTTTTAGTGAATGCAATATACATAGACGTTTTTGCTTCTTCTAAGGTGGCTCTGACGTTCTGGGCTTTGAGTGGCTTAACACTTTCGGCGCTGACTACCAAGAATGGGGTGCCTATCTTTACTAGATTGGTTTCTCATCTGAAAAATCACAGAAACTTTTATTTAATTCTCATTCTTTCGATGTTTCTTTTGCACCAGAATCCTTTGGCTGAGAACTCGGTTCTCAATAGTTTTGATGTTAGTAGGCAGGCGACTGAGAACTTTGTGTCAGCGCGTTGTTTTGTCGAGACTGGAAAGTTCTCACTTTGTCGTCCATCTGGTCTAGAGGCGAACGCTAAGTTCTCTGCATATAGTCTTTTACTAGTTCCGTTCGTTTGGATATTTCACACACCAACAAGCTACTACTATCTGAATCTTCTCATTGTCATTAGCGTTTTGGCAGTCTCTTACCAGTATCTAAAAATTCACTCTTTCTTGGGTCTTTTGTTCATTGTCGTTTTCGCCTACGAAGGGGTCTTTACGAGCGGGCCGCTCGAAGATGGCCAGCTTTTAAGAATTTTACTCGTTCCGATCACAGTAATAATTCTTGAGAAAACACTTCTTAAAAGTAAGAGGAAAAATATCATTCGGTTGGCAATTACTGGGGGTTTGGTTCTGGCAATTTTGTTGAAATTAAATTCAGGCAGTAATTTTCTTGAACACTTTCGCAATGAAAATATTGTTCTTAAGAAGCAGTCAGTTTTTCAGGCAAATGGCAACATCCCGCTAACGACCATGACTGGAGCTTATGAAAACTTTCTAATTACGACTTTATCGCCTTATTACATTGACCTTTATGCCAACAATAGTTACCGAACTTTGCCTTTTTCAAACTCCCAGGATTACATGGACAGGGCGAGTCAGGTTTGGGGAGAGTATGACTTTGGCAGCCTCGACAGCCTTTATGAAAAATTACTCAAAGAAAACAATTTGTTGTTCTTGGCTGATTACGGTGTTGCGGACAATAAAGACACGCTTCAGGAGTTTGCCACTCTTAGAAAAAACTTTGATGTTCGCTACAAAACCATTGAGTGCGACGAGCTCTGCAGTCTTTACACAGTCTCAGAACTTAGTGAGAAAATTTCCCCTATTCCCACTCCTGTTGGAAAAAACTCGTTGAATCCAGTTGATCTACCAACCGAATACTCATTTGCCATTATTAGCAATAAATTCGAGCCTGCTAAAGAAGTAGAGTTGCCGTACACATATTCGAACTTCCTTTCGAAAATAGCGCCCCTGAGCCAAGAGAAGTTTGACTTTAGTGTGATTACTGGCGACGTTACCCCGGATAATGATAAGACTAAGATTCCTACTCTGCAGGTTTTGTATGCTGATGCAGCCAGTTATCCAGTTCTGTACAGTCCGGGAAATTATGATCTTTTGCCAAACAAGCCACTGCCGCAGACTTCCGAGCGCTTCTTTACTGATCGCGATTATTTTATTCTCCTGAATATTGGTCCGGATTCCAAGATTAACCCTGATCAGAGATTGTTTGTTTATAACGCTATTTTAGAACTAGAGCAGCTTCCAAACATTAAAAATCTATTTATCATCGCCCATGATCTCAATTGGCAAGATAGATCGGATCCGAAAAACTTTATTCACGCGCTTGAGTCCAAGTTGGCAGAGTTTCCATACTTGAATAGCTACATTTTTACTGCTGATCATGGAGATGGTATTTTGCCAACAGAGATGGAGGATGGGAACTTACATTATTATGCAAGCGAGGTGATGAATGGGGAGAGGGATGGGTATTTGAAGGTGAGTGTCAGTAAGCAAGATTCAGTAGTGGTACAAAATGTATCACTTCCCAATTTGACCAGATAGAGGTATCATCTTTTTTCTGGAGTTTTCTATATGGTTGGCAAAGAAGCAATTCAAATGAGTTTGCTAGTCGTGCGAGATGGCGACGATGTTTTTAGTGGATTATCTGAAGCTCCTCATGGAGTTTTGAATTATCTTCTTCCGTTGGAGTTAGATGCTTCGGTAATTCGTGTCGAAGCGAACACTTCTCTCTTTGGTCAATTTCTTCCAAAGAATCTGGCGTTAGATGATGAGGCAATGGCGCCGCTCCGCATACTCGAACAAATGTTTCCAAATATGACCTTTGATGAAATTTTGGAAAGTGGAAGAATCGTCTCAGTTACTGGCTCAGGTGAAATTACTATTCATACGGCATTAGACCAATGTTTTGTTTTGAGCTTGGGGAATCCTTTGCTAGATCGAATGCAGAGACTACTAAAATCTAGCCCAATAGAACCATACTGGATTGGCTTGGAAAGCAGCGACCCAGTGATATATAGCCCTCAGTTGACTGGATTTGTGAACCTGAATACAGGTAATGTTGTTAACGACTCGGAAAGAATATACATTCCAAACGGGCCTAGCCAGACAATAATGAGTGAAGCACTGAATCTAGTCAGAGGTTGCAGAAGTGCTAGATTTGAAAATCTGGATGACCCGAATTCACGAATTATTATTGTGGTCGACAAGAAAAAGGAAACAAGAAGAATTGTTATGGCTGATGATCCACTATATAGCACTCTAAGAACGTTAATCAGTAAAAGCTTCGGCATCCATATGGCCATCGGAAAAACCGCTGAATCAACGCCAGTATATTTCATTGGTTCTGGTGGCTATGCCGTTGGTCAGCTACAGCGCAGAGAGAAAAATCAGAAGAAGGAACTTCTTGAAGTTGAAGAAAATCCGTTTAAAGACATTCGTGAGGGTAGCACCGTAAGAAGATGGGTCAATGGTAAGACAAAAATCTTACTGGTTAGACCTGGAAAAGCTCCTCAACAAATAAGAAAATCTCACCCACATTTTCAACATTTGAACTACTTACTTTCTGGCAAGATAGGGCTTTTAGAAACATCAGAATACTTCATCTTTGTTAGTCTCGTAGAAGGGAGAATTACCTATGAGATCGCTGCTAATGAAGCAGAAGCAAACGAAAAAAAACGACTATTAGCAGATCAGAGTTTATTCGTAATTGATCAAGTTGAGAGAGTGCAAAAAAATGGAGTTAGCCTTGAGGAAATAAAAAAGAAAAAGAAAAGGAAGCAAAAGGCTGAGTCGAAGATTCGACCCAGTAGATCAAGATTGAATTAGGTTATCTAGATCACTCTCCCAACCCCCTCCACAAACCCAACCTCTGGCTCCCAGCCTAAAAGCAATTGAGCTTTGGTGATATCAGGTTTTCTTCTAGTTGGATCGTCACAGGGTAATTCTTTAAATTCTAACTGAAGCTCTGGTTTACCCAGAACTTTTTTAATACTTTCGGCAGTCTGGAGGATGGTTAGCTCTTCGATAGGGTTGCCGAGGTTAATGGTTTCACCGGATAAATTAGGCTTACTCGCCATCAGAAGAATTCCCCGCACTAGATCAGAGACATAGCAGAACGAGCGAGTTTGGGAGCCATCGCCATAGATCGTCAATGGTTGATTTTCTCGAGCTTGTGAAATCAGGTTGGGAATAATGCGGCCATCAGACATATCCATGCGCGGTCCGTAAGTATTAAAAATTCTCACGATGCGCACGTCCATGCCAAAATCGCGCTCGTGGACTCCGCAAATTGTTTCGCCCATGCGCTTGGCTTCGTCGTAGCAGGAGCGAATGCCGTTGGGATTTACATTTCCCCAGTAATCTTCTTTTTGAGGGTGCTCGATCGGATCACCATAAATTTCTGAGGTGCTGGCGAAAAGAAAGCGGGTGTCGGGCATGTTGTCTTTTAGAAATTGCAGCAGATTATGAGTGCCTTGCGAATTGACCAGATAAGTTTCCACCGGATTTTCCTGATAGCGTGGGGGACTGGCTGGAGAAGCGAAGTGGAGAACTAAGTCAAGCTTGACCTCTTTTGGCAAGTAACCATCGGGTTTTTCACTGACATCAGCCTCGATGAAAGTAAAATTTTCGTTGTCTCTTAAGTGACCAATATTAGCGCGTGAGCCAGTGATAAGGTTATCAACCCCTGTCACTTTTGCCCCAAAACCGAGAAGGGCGTCGACTAAATGAGAGCCAACGAAGCCGGCGGCGCCAGTGACTAATACGTGTTTGTCTTTGAAAAATTCCATTATGAGCATTCTATCAGAGAAGAATCATCCGTATAATGACTGTATGACTCGTATCCTAAAGTATCGTTGGTTGATTTTGATTCTGGCCCTAGCGCTTGGTCTTCGCATAATTCACTTGTCTGGATCTTTCTGGCTGGATGAAGCGGCGCA
>PFLF01000037.1 GCA_002784505.1 Candidatus Roizmanbacteria bacterium CG_4_10_14_0_8_um_filter_39_9 | reverse complement strand
CGGTGTAAGTGATGTAAGTCATTTAGCCAAGCCGTACTAACGGGCAATCTCCCATCTCTTTTGTTGGCTTATACCATACAAAGGTTGTGTTAAAATGTCTTCATGATTATATTATCTCTCGACCCTGGTGTAGAACGTACCGGTTTCGCACTTTTCAATAAAAAAGATCAAAATAATTTTAAATATCTTACTTCTGGTTTAGTTGAAACAAGTAAAACATGTACCTTACCCGAGCGCCTTAAAAGTATTTATGATACATTGGCCATGATCGTTTTAAAATACAAACCATCGCATGTGGTGATTGAAAGGTTATTTTTTTCAAACAACCAAAAAACAGCAATCGCCGTAGCTCAGGCCCAAGGGATCATATTATTATTGGCCCAGCAGATGAAAATCGATTTGTCTTTTTTAACTCCCCCGCAGATAAAGGAGATAGTAACAGGTTATGGAGGCTCTGACAAAAAAAGTGTTCAGAAAATGCTCGGGTTACTTGATTTAAAAATACCCAAAAATGATCTTAAACAGGACGACCAGGCTGATGCAATTGCTTGTGGATATGCGATCTGTTGTCTTCCGATGTAGTATTAAAAAATTAATTTGCACCTAATTTTTCCACAATACGAAGCGCATATTTTGCTCCCAGCTGCATTGCTGCGGGAATATTTTGATCTTTCATATACCCTGATAAAAAACCGGCGGTATAGGCATCACCTGCTCCCGTGGTATCAACAACGCGCTTTGCCTTCAGAGCGTTAATGTGCAAAATTTCGTCATCAAAATAGGATGTGCTGCCTTTCTCCCCGTCAGTAACAACCAATATTTTATCCCTTAATTGAGGAATGTGACGACGTAGATCCTCTTTGAAATTTAATTTTGTATAGGGAATTTTCACCAGTTCACTAAATTCGTGAGTATTTAATATAAGTACTGATAGTTTTTCCAACAGAGGTTCCAATTGGGCGCCTGGTCTTCTGCAATCTAAGATTCCAAGGTTAATGGCAAATGGAATAAAGTTTTTGTTCAGATAGCTCATCACGCGGTTCCGTTCCTCAAGGGAAACATGGGCAAGATTTGAGAAGTACGCAAACTTTGCCTCTTTTAGTTTGGATATCTCACTTTCTTCGTCAAAAATATGCTCATGAGGAGTCTCATAGTGAATAATTGTCCGTTCACCTGAGGTAGTAGAGAGAAGAATGCTTGATATCTTCATGTATCCATCTTTAAAAGTGCAAAGCTTATTTGAAATATTATGTTCGGCCAGATGTTTCAATACCATGGTTTTAAACTGATTATTGCCAATTTTACCAATGACCGCAACGCTTTTCCGATGCCTAGCCACACCAATTGCAACATTTGCTCCTCCCCCTCCTAATCCTGAAAAAAAGTGATCTGCGCTATATTTTCCTCCCACCGCTAAGTTAAAACGGTCTTTGGTTTGGGTTAAACTTTTTCCCTGAAAATATAAATCGATACTAATACTGCCGATAGAAATCAAATCAAACATAATATCAGTATATATAATTTTCTTAAATTGGTACAATACCATTATGCTTACTGTTTTCTGTGGGGAAGATACCGTGAAATCTCGTTTGCACTACAATGAGGCAAGAAACAACTACATAAAACAGGGTTATCGCATTAATGATATCGTAGCCTCCGAAATAGAAGAAATACTCAAATGGCAAGGAGACAATCTGAGCCTATTTAACGAAAAACAGCTTTTTTTCTCTGATCACGTGAATAAACATATCGTAAGAAAACGAGGTAAAAAATCTTCTTCACCAACTAAAACCTATGAGGACAATTTAAAGGAGATTGCTTCAAAAAAAAATATTGAACTTATTGATTGGGAAGAGAAATCAGCTCGAGATATTAAAATAGGAGACTATGCCACAATTCATGAATCTAAACTCTCTGAGAGTATATTTAAGCTGTTGGAAAGCTGCAGCCCAGGATCAAAACAACTCTTTATAACAAATTTAATGAATCTCTCAAGCTTCACTGAGGAACAGTTTATATATATCATGCTTACACGGCATATCCGTTCTCTTATTTTAGCTACTGAAAAGGTGCTTCCGAAAGGAATGTTCGCTTGGCAGGCTGCAAAATTATCATCCCAAGCACAAAAATGGAAAAAAAATAGCCTCGTACAACTTTATGAAGCCTTATGTAGGCTCGATTTGACCATTAAGACGGGAACAAACCCCTATGGAATACTAAAATCACTTGATATTTTAGCCTGTCATTATCTATAATAGGGTACTTGGTTATTAATTAAGAATGCTGATCGTTAACAATTTTAACATTGCTATGAAAAAATCACTTATTATTCCTGACCATGTTTACCGAGGATATGATTTAAGAGGGGTTGTTGGAGTTGATCTCAATGAAGAGCGTGTGGAAAATATGGGGAAAGCATATGCCACCTGGCTCTTAAGACGAAAAATATTTGACTGTGTGGTGGGTTACGACTCGCGGGAATCAAGCCCAGCTTTTCATAAGGCGCTCATTAAAGGATTGACTGGTGCAGGTATAACGGTATTTGACATCGGTATTACTCTTTCACAGATCTGTTACTTTGCACAATACTACTTTAGAACAAGAGGAATGGTTATGATTACCGCTTCACATAATCCACGCGAGTATAATGGTTTTAAATTTGGTACCGGTTTTTCTGAAACAATGATCACAGAAGAAATTCTTGATTTCAGAAGGCTGGTAAACTCCGGCAAATATGTCACAAGATCTCCTAAGGGTAAAGTGGTTAAAAAGGATGTCTTTCCTATCTACAGGGAAGATTTGCTTCGAAGAATTGGACCGATCGGCAAGTTCAAAGTTGTTGTTGACTCCTGTGCTGCAACTACTGGGTTGTTTATGCCTAAAATACTCAGAAGCGTAGGTTGTACGGTGATTGAACAAAACACAAAGATTGATCCTACATTCCCGGTAGGGGTTGCCGATCCAACCGAACGCGATGTTCAGGAACGATTGGCACGGCGCGTGGTAAAAGAGAAAGCTGCTATAGGATTTTCATATGATACAGATGGCGATCGGCTTGGAATTGTTGATGAAAAGGGAGGACTTATGTGGAATGACACCCTTTTATCATTATTTTCTAAAGATATTCTTGGTACCATGCCTGGCACTACTATCATCTACAATACGCTTTGTTCAAAGCAAGTTGATGAAGTTATTCGGAGTGAGGGTGGCGTTCCTTTTGTCTGGAAAACAGGCCATTCGTTTATTAAAGCTAAAGTCCGTGAGGAGCGCGCCGTTTTTGGTGGTGAACTCAGTGGTCATTTCTTTTTTGTTGATAATTTTTATGGTCATGATGATGGGGCAATTGCGACCCTTCGGCTTCTTGCTTATCTGACAAGGGTGAATAAATCTCTTAAACAAGCGGTGGCTGAGCTTCCCCACTATTTTTCAAGCCCTGAAATTAAAGTTGGGTGTGCCGATAATATTAAATTTCAGATAGTGAGTGAAAAAATTGGAAGCGCAATCAAAAAACTGTATCCAAAAGCAAAATTTATCGAGATTGATGGGGTGCGGATGGATACCGAAAAAGAAATGTTGATCGTGAGGGCGTCACAAAATGGACCATATTTAACTGTTAAATTTGAAGCAAAAACTCAGAGTATGTATGGCGTTCTTAAAAAACAGGTATCAAAGATTTTGAAAAACATAAAAGAGGTTGATTTTGCAAAAGGGGTAAACACCGCATCCCTGGAATAATATGAACTTAGATAAGTACGAGCTTAAAGAGCTTGAAACGAAAGCTTCGGAAGTGATTCTTGAAGCTGGGTATTATTTGGAAAGGGTTTGGTCCCATCCCCACACACTTCAATACAAAGATTCTCGGGATGTGGTTACGGAGGCTGACATATATGTTGAAAATTTACTCAGAGAAAAACTTCATGCTCTTTTTCCTGAGGCTGGATTTATTGTTGAGGAAGGTACAACCGAGTTACAAACAGAGTACAACTGGGCCATTGACCCAATTGACGGGACAAAAAGCTTTGCGTTTGGAGTACCGATGTTTTTTACACAAATTGCCCTTCTAAAGGGAAATGTGCCAGTCGTAGGTCTCGTCTACAATCCAACCTCAAGGCAACTTTTTTCAGCCTCACTCGGAAATGGGGCTGCTCTAAATAAAAAGCCTATGGCTCTAAAGAATAATTGTTCACTGTCAAAGGCCATTATTTCCGTAGATTCGGGAAAAATATATAGCAGGCAAGAAGAAAAGGCAAATATTATCCTAGAGTTAGCTCAAAACTGCTACCGGATGAGAATGACTGCTGGTTTTCTGAATCCATACGTTATTACGGGCGCTGTTGACTGCGTAATTAACTTTGTTCTTCATGATCTATCAATTAAACAGAAACCAAAAAATGTTGTTGATTTAGCGCCTCATATCATATTATTTACTGAATTTGGCCTGCAAACGCAGTTTATAAAGACCAAACAGGGGAATATGGTTTTTGTAGCTGCACATGAGCAGCTGATAAAGGAAGCTGCCGATATTATTACCACCGTTTAGACAAAATCTGCACATTGTCCCTTAGATTGCAATATAGCCATAATTAGCTTATAATATATATTGTTTATGACTGAAACTGATGAGTTGCCACCACCTATAGACCCGATTACTCTTTCCACGTTTACACAAGCGCTTATTGACAGCATCAAGTCAATTAAGCCTCGCGCTAACCCTGATGATATGTCAAAAATTACCGTTTCTCAGACGGTCTCTCTTTTTGCAATTATTTATGAAAAATTAAGAAATGCCATAGAGTATCGGGAAGATCACCTTATGCGTAGGGCAGCAATTGAACGTATTG
>PFLF01000039.1:4801-7890 GCA_002784505.1 Candidatus Roizmanbacteria bacterium CG_4_10_14_0_8_um_filter_39_9 | reverse complement strand
GGCAAGCCCAAGAGATTTACAGTCTCTCCCCGTTGGCCACTTGGGTACCCCTGGTATATTAAACGAGATATTTTGAATATTTTTTATCGTTAATTGTAATTTCGTTTCGTATTCCAATCTTCTTCCAGTTTATAAGATATGACTTACCTTCTTCAGAATAGACAAATAAATAATCAAATGCATCGCTTTTATATTTTTTTGCATAATTATAACTTTGATTTCCGCCCGTTATTCTTAACCCTGCTCTATATGATCCTCTGGATCTTTTTCCGGCAAACTTCACTTGAACTTTATTTAGTTTTTTCCCATCGTCAAAAACAAGATCATATGGATTTCTATCTCCAATAGGTAGTAAAACCTCATAACCAAGTTTATAAAGCTTAGCAATACACTGGGCCACAGCTACTGAGCCTTTTTGTTTGCTATTCATACAAACAGTGTATAAAACTGATGACAATTTGTCAAAGAACAGTGATAACCAGACCACCAATTCTCCAAAAAACGGAGAGCACAGTTGTCTTCGGTTTTATTTAGGAACAACCTAAATTATATCACGCCAATCACCCTCTTGAAGATCTATTTGATATAATAACTGCAGATGACAATTGACCCAGAAACACTCTATTTGTTTATCATCAAAGCACTTCGCTCAACGTATGCTACACTCGGAGTTGAGGAGGTGTCGTCTAATAAAGACGGCTTTAAGGAATTGATATTTCAGGAAGGAACTCTTTCATATAAAGATTCGTATTCGGGTTTTTTTAAATCAAGAGGTTTTGAGGTTGTAAGTCAAAATGGCGCGCCTATTTGGATGAGCTCATACGGAGGAGGAATGACGAAACATGATGCAAAACTTGCCTTTGAAACATTCACATTCCTCAAAAAAGTTTTTCTTGCAGACACTCTTGGCTTCAAAACATTCAGGGGACCACATTCTTTCAGTGATGGACTTTGGGACTATTATTATTCACAGGAGGGCGACATTACCGAATTCCACGGCCATGAAGAAATTTATTACAACCACAATCTTGTCTTCTATCACAAAACTATTGGAGGAGAAATACGTGAAAAATAATTAAAGACTTCTTTCGAGACTTAAATCTATTTCATAAAATCCACTTCTTTTATAAAACGTTATTGCCTTGGCATTTTGAAAATAGGAATTCACATATATCTTTTTATATCCTCTGGACCGTGCATCGTTGATGACTTTATCTATTAATTGCTTCCCTACCCCTTTCGATCGGAAAAGTGGTACAACTCCCATATTGGCAATTTCAATACAGCTACTTTTTCGATAGCTAAAGTGCTTGGGAGTTGCCATGATATATCCCACCGGATTATTATCTTCCTGTGCAATAAAACAAATAGAATCCTTATTGTGCAGCTCTTTGGTAAAATATGCCCTTCCTCTTTCGGACAGAGCCCAGTCTGGAATAAGATCATCATCGTACTTTCCATTATCGACAATCACTTCATTATTGAGACGCTGAAGTATTTGCACATCGTCTGTTGATGCCTTTAGTATTTGTATCACTTTTCTTATTCTACCATTCTTATCATTCCTACCTCACAATACTGATAATGCCTGCTTAAGATCGGCAATCAAGTCTGCACTATTTTCGATCCCGACTGAGACTCGGAGTAGTCCATCTGATAGTCCAATTTTTTCCCGTTCTGCTTTTGGGATAGATGCATGGGTCATTGATGCCGGATGATCAATGAGAGATTCTACTCCCCCTAGGCTTTTAGCCAGTGGAAAGAACTCTAGTTTCTTTAAGAATTTTTGAACGTCGTATTTATCTTTTATTTCGATAGACATCATGGCTCCAGGCGCCTTCATTTGTGATCGGACAATTCTCCCCTGTTCTCCGGTAAACAAACCGGGATAATATACTTTTTTTATCTTCGGATGCTTATCAAGAAACGCCGCAACTTTGACTGCGTTTTCCACATGCCGATTCATTCGTAATTCAAGGGTACGAAGACCACGAAGAGTGAGCCATGAATCAAATGGAGACATGATGGCACCGATGGCATTTTGTAAAAATTTTAATCGAATGAACAGATCATTATTGCTTGTTGTTAATGCCCCACCGATTGAATCACTATGACCGTTCATATACTTTGTTGTTGAATACACAACGATATCCGCACCAAGTTCTGCCGGTTGTTGAACAATTGGCGTTGCAAATGTGTTGTCTACAACTAATAAAACCCTATATTTATCGGCTAGGATTGATAATCTTTTTATATCGGCAACCTTGAGAAGTGGGTTGGTTGGTGTTTCAACCCAAATAAGTTTCGTTTTTATTTCCTTTAATGTTTTTTCAACTATATGTAAATCCGTTAAATCAATTGACCGATATCTTAATCCTTGTTTTCCTGCAACATTCACGATGTATCGATAGGTGCCACTATATGCGTCTGTTGAAAATAGTATTGCCTCCCCTCCTTCAACTAAATGTGTGACGGTTGCAAGCACCGTAGACCCGGAACTAAAGGCAAGTCCATATTTGTTTCCGTCAAGCGCTGCAATAGTCTTTTCGAGAATCTTGCGCGTCGGGTTTCCTGAGCGGGAATAATCATACGCGCTTTTATTCCCAAACTTGAATGTTGTTGTTAAATGAAGTGGGGGGATAATTGCTCCATCTTCCCCATTTGGTTTGTAATACGTGTGCAGAGCTTTTGTGGTAAAACCTTTCATATAAAAATAAGTAAATTAATAATTAATACAAAATGTGTTTCAATCCTTGGGCTTTCACCCAATCATTATTAAACACATCTTTTCTATAGGGGATTCCTGTATCAGGAAAAATAACAACGACATTGTCGTTTTTTGTAATTTCTTTTCGTTTTACCAATTGCCAAAGCGCGGCATATGCGGCGCCAGATGATTGGCCTGGGACAAATCCGATAAGAGGTGGATATCGAGTCATGTATAATCCATCTGCATCACTTATTCGGATAAATTGATCAATTAATTTTGCATTGAGATTTTGAGGATGAATATCCTCTCCAAATCCCTGAATAGTGTATGAGGTGGCATATTTTTCAACTTCATGTATTGAGTATCCCATATGCAACAA
>PFLF01000039.1:0-4775 GCA_002784505.1 Candidatus Roizmanbacteria bacterium CG_4_10_14_0_8_um_filter_39_9 | reverse complement strand
TTATCTTTCCCCTCGTCTGTTCCCATATTTCAGGACCAGTGACTTGCTCATGGGCTTTTCTGTTTGAGAGATTGTCATATTGCGATGCTTTCCATCCCTTTGAATACTCCGCAACATAATCTCGCACTGAGTAATAGCTGAATGGACTTAATGCTTCAACTTTTGTAGGAGTAACAATTACATGAGCGCCTAATAATACCAATCTGTTAATTTTTTCCTGACTCATTTTGCTTGGGATTACTAATATTGTTTTAATGCCATATGCTGCGGCAACGAGTGCAAGTCCAGCGCCGGTGTTACCCGATGTGCCCTCAACTATTATCTTTGATAAGTTGAGTGATTTGTCTTTTAGCGCGTCTTCTACCATTTGCTTTGCCATTATATCTTTGATGCTTAGACCCATATTTTTTGTTACATCAAGTGTCCAAATTTTGCCTACTTGGTTTTCTAAAAGCGGATCTTTGATTCGTTGAATTGCAATATGTCCCATATTCACAAGACTAATTTTTTGCGCAGTTGGCTGCGGTAAGTTTCTGATTTGCTCAATAAACTTCAAAATATTACGAGAGAATATTACCTTATTTGTTACATTTCTCAAATCAAGATATAGCCCCTTCTTAATAAGGAAAGTGCCAGGAATAGGATATGAATTAAGTGCGCTTGAAAGATAAGAAACGGCCGCAGGGAGAATGCGTAAACCGTGTAAGGATTGGTTTGAGATATGTTCAATGTGAGAGTACCGCATTAAAAACATATCCAATCTGCTTAATCCCTCTTGATGATGTGTCATTAATTCATCAATATGCTCCTTTATAGCAGATGACAAGATTCTCTGATCTTTTATAAAATCTAATACTTCTGGATGTTTTACTAATAAATTAGTCATATTTTTTTAATCCACAAAAAAGCCCTCCTTGCGGAGGGTTTGTTGTCAACAAAACACACCTCCGTTTAGGCGGGGAATGTGCAACAACAAATAACGTTTTTAATAATCATGGATTTATTTAAGTTTAACAGAAATCGCTTCATTTGCAATGTCTTCACTTTGTTTAATGTTATAGGATAAATTGACATCCTAATTAAAGCTAATTATTTTTGATATGGCCCTATTTATAATCAGCAGCTCTCCTTCTTTTGGATAGTCGTATTGATATTTCCACATGTGTTTGTTTCCGATGATTAGATGCTTGAGTGCTGCAATGACTCCCCCGTGAGATCAAATGAGAATGTGAGAAGCGTCAGGTGGAACAGATGTTAGAAATTCGGTAGCTCTTAATTTTACTTCAGAGAATGTTTCGTGATGCTGTTCATTTAGTCGATTATCAAAAATGAATTTTTTTTGTGATGCTTGGAGAATTATTTCTACCGTCTGTTTGCAACGCAAAAATTCAGAAGAATAATTAATGCCTTGCGGTACTGTCTTAAAAAAATCGGCCATTCTTTCTATCGCATTAATTCCTTCCGCTAAAAGTGGCGCGGTTACTATTTTTTTTCCATATCCATACTTGCCATGAGTTGCAAGTCCGTGACGAAATAGGTAGTAGGTTTTTATCCATAGACTGCAATTATTTTTTTTACAACTTTGCTCCAGTCAAGTTCTCTCGCTTTTGAAAGTAATTCTTGGCTTATTTGTGCGTGGGATTTCGAGTCGGTTAACAAATATTTTATTTGAGTCTCCAACAGCAGCGGATTATTTACCGAGGTGATGAGTGACGCATGTGTTTTGTCAATAAGTTGTGAAATCCCTGCAACATTGGTCGTAATAACCGGAACGCCGCAGGCCATGGCTTCAAGCGAAACCATACCAAATGATTCATAATGTGAAGGCATTACTACCATCTCTGAGGCATTGTAATAATCGGGAAGTTCGTGCTGTGTTTTTTGCCCGACAAACTTGACCAGTGTCGTAATTCCCAATACTTCTCTAATCTGTTGGAGCATTTTCAGCTGCTTTGACCAAGCTTCCTGTTTTTGAGAAACATCCCCCCCGACGATCCAAAGGCACGCCTTTATCTCAGGATGTTTTACGACTAACACCTTCATTGCATAAAGCAGCATGTCTAGTCCTTTAAGCGGCTCTATTCGCCCGACAAACAAAATAATATTTTCATCTTTTTGAGCTCCGATTTTGTCCTTAGCCATATTTTTATCTCCCGGCTTAAAAAGATTCGTGTCAACTCCGGGCGGGATAACGGTAATTTTTGAAGGGATTGCATGATATAAATATTCCAGATAGTTCATTTCACTAACGCTGGGAACAATCATGTAATCAACCTGTTCTGTCAACAATGTTTCGGCGGTAATTCGAACTATTTCCTCTTTTTCCAACTCGTCGCGGGCAACTAAGTTTTTCATGAGGGCCAATGTATGAAATGACATAATAAGTGGAGTCCTGACAGACTGTCCCTTATTCAACTCAAGGCCTATTAGTCCAGATAGATAGTAATGACAATGATAAACATCATAATGACTATTCTCTGATATTGAAAATTGTTGCATGGCGTTTGCAAATTCCGGAATATAAACGATTAATTTTTTTTTTGGAACATTTTCCGACGGACCAGCCTTCACATGAATGAGGCGAAGATTTGGCTGAATAATAACAATATGAGGATTGCTAACATGAGAGCAGCGGGTAAACATATCAACTTTGTGCCCCTGTGCAACCAGGGCTTTTGAAAGCTCAAGAACATACACATTCATTCCTCCCGTCTCCTTTCCCTCCTCAGAGGCCAGTGGACAGGTATGATAGGAAATCATAGCTATATGTTTTTGTTTCATATGTGCATTATAAACTACTTAAAACTCTTGCGGATAATAATAAGAAATCCCAATAATCCAAACATTAAAAATGAATACCCCATCAGTGCAGGCCTCATTCCGACTGAATCCGTAATCATCCCAAGAAAGGGAATAATCAAAGCATAGATGAGGCGACGCAGTAAATTCTGTATCGAAAGAACGGTTGCTGCCTTCTCGTGGGGAACAATTTGAAGTACTCGTCCCGAAATAATGGTTTGAATCATAAATGCAGCAATGAGAAATAATGACCATAACGGCAAGATGTATATGCTTGGAAACATCATGAGAGTCAGAAGGGTACAGGAAGACACAATTGAGAGAATAAAAAATGATTTTTCCTTTACTGCCGTGTCAAATTGATGCGTGAAAGCCAAACCGACTGCCGCCAATACATTAAACATCATAAAAGTAATGCCAAAAAAATAAACTGGCAACTGAAGCACTCTTAAATATTCCTGAGCATAAAATTGGAGCGGCCAGACCAGTGCATTAAAAAGACCGAAAAATAGGGTATACCATAATATTTCCCGATTAGTTAGTACAGTAAATATACTGTCTTTGATTAACTTGAAATAATGAATCTTATCTGATGATTCCTTTCTTATAGGCGGAAATGTTGGAACTAATAGTACATTGATGAAGTTAGAAATACTTGTTGCAAACAGAGTTGCCGCGAGTGAAAATGACCCGATAAACCCACCCGCCAAGCTTGCTACTGCTTGCGCAATTTGAATAAATCCACGCGCTTTCCCTTCAACTTTATTGAAACTTTTCTCATCATTGTTTAAACGAAGAATGTAGTGAAGGTATGCACGGTCAGCACCTGAAATAAATGCTGCACCAACCCCGACTGTTATCTCGCCTAGCGCAAACTGCCAAAAGGAATGACTGTAACCATACCATATCATTCCCATTGTCCAAAAAAGTGCGCCGATACATAAACTATGCTTTTTTCCAAAGTAATCGGCAAACGCTCCTGTTGGAAGTTCAAAAATCGAGACCCCGACTGCATATATTGATTGAAGAAGCATGATTTGAGCCATGGAAAGACCATTTGCACGCCAAAACAAAACGATGACAGGAGAGAAAAAGGCAAGATTTCCGAAAAACTGAAAGAGATAATATTTTTGGACGGTAGATATAATGCTTGTTTTCTGTTGCATGAGGGCACTTCGCTTTGTTGCAAATGATAGTTAGGATTTTTTTTTCTTATGTATGCGTTCAGCATCTCGTGCAATTTTACGGCTAAGTGACCGCTCTTCCCGATCAAGTCTCATGGCAGTATTTTTGTCTCTTTGTTTTTTATTCTCGCTTTCAACTTTTTTTTGACACTCTTTATCGGGACAGACCATTTCGGTGTTAATGATTACCGAGTTATCAAATTTTTCTTTCCACGTACGCGCTACTATACGCTCTTTTCCGCAACGTGTACACCGATTACTGTAAGTTTTATTCATAGTAATAAATATAAATCAGACTAACCCGTCTGTGCAAAAAAGATTTTATTCCTTTTAGCACAGCGGATTAGTTTTTTGTTTCCTTTTTAATGACTTCTTTTGTAGTTGTTGTCTCTTCTGTAGCTGCTTTCGTTTCTTTCTTCTCTTGGCTTGGCAACGTTTACGACGATTGTCCTGCCTTCAATTTCTTTTCCGTGCATTTCAAGTGCTTTTTGAGCGCTTTCTTCATTTGCAAAAGTAACAAATCCGAAACCTTTAGATCTTCCACTATCACGATCCATAATGATGATTGCTTCTGTTACTTCTCCGTAAGGAGTAAACATTTCACGAAGTGTATCATTCGTTACTGACCATGGTAAGCTTCCGATAAATAATTTATTTTTGTCCATCTATCACACACCCCCTTTCAAGTAGATAATATTTATAGTCGTTAAAAGCATGGTTGATCAATGATGATATATTCTGTAAGATGTTTCTATTATAACAGATTATAATTAATATTGTATGTTAAGTCTT
>PFLF01000092.1 GCA_002784505.1 Candidatus Roizmanbacteria bacterium CG_4_10_14_0_8_um_filter_39_9 | reverse complement strand
AATAATGTAATGCAAATTATCCCTGTCGCTGTTTATGCTTTGGGTTGGGGCAGATAACATATAACATGCCTTTACGTTTGACCATTTTACATTTGGGACATCTTTTTTTTATCGATGATTGTATATTCATAAGTATTCTAAATTACATGCGGTAGGTGATTCTTCCCCTATTTATATCGTATGGGGTCACCTCAGCGCGCACCTTGTCCCCAGGCAAAATTTTTATATAATTTTTTCTCATTTTGCCGGAAAGATAACAGAGTATTATTTTTTCAGAATTAAATAATTTAACCCGAAAAAGAGTATTAGGAAGGTTTTCGACTACCTCTCCCTCAACTATTACTACATTATCCTTCATAAAGATATAATTGTACCACAAAATTAAGTTAAAATAACAGTATTTTTATCTGTTATTGCAACCGTGTGTTCAAAACACGCAGATAAGCTTCGGTCTGCTGTAATTATAGACCAATCATTCCTTTTTTCGTATGCTATCTGTTCTGTCCCCATGGAATAAATTATCTCAATCGCAATAACCATACCTACCTTTAGCCGTACGGTCTTTTCAATTGGCTTATCCACGAATCCGGGGATGAACGGGTCTTCGTGAAGCTCATGGCCTACTCCGTGACCGGTCAGCTCTTCCATTACATGATATCCATTTCCGTAAATATTTTTTTCAATTTCTTTTGAAATCACACCAATGTGCTGTCCCACCGTTGCCTTTGAGATAGCTCTTTCAAGCGTACGCTGGCCTACCTGTAGAAATTTCTTTACCTTTTCGTCTCGACATGCACCAACCACAAATGTCGTTGCATAGTCTGTATGAAATCCCTGATAATATGCACCAATATCTATGGTCAATACGTCCTGATCTTTTAATATTTGACCGCTTGGCGGTGTATGTACAACCTGTTCATTGACTGGTAAACAAGTCGCCCATCTATATCCCTTTACCTTATTAAATGAAATGTCAACATGCTGATTCTGCAAGAGGCGTACTGCCGCATCTTCCACCATCTGGGTCGTCATGCCCACTTTCACAAAAGGGACAAGCATGCTGGTCACTTTTTTTAATCGTCTGCCCCCTTCGGCCATATATCCAATCTCTTCATCGGATTTATAGGTAATCATTGCTTGCTTTGGTTTAAGTAAAGTAGACTTGCCGATATACTTCTTCCAATTTATCGTGCAAATCGTCAACTGAATAATTATTCTTTACCAAAAAGTCGGCATAAGCGATTGTTGGGCCCATGTTGGTGCCAATGAGTTCATTTACATCACGAATTTCTCCATATAGTTTTGATCGGTACGTACGCTTTGCGCTTCTTTCGTACCTGGTTCTTTTATCAGCGTGAAGCGCAAGAATAAATATACGCACTTTTTTCAAGACCTCCTTTAAGAAAATATATTCTTCCCACGATCGCATTCCATCAATAATAACTATGTTATCTTTTTTTAATGCATCCTTAATCTTCTTTTCATTCAAAATAGCAAATGCTTCTTTGCCATATTTTATCCGTAGATCCTCCCTCACTTTTTTATGGACCGCTTCTGTGTGTTCTAATTTTTGTTCATCAATGTAGTCGTTCACAATTTTTCCGAACGAAATAACCGGTAATTTTTTATTTGCAAAAAACTGGGCGGCTTCAGATTTTCCCGCCCCCGGAAGTCCTACCAGTGCGATGACCGATTTGTGTTGTTGCTTCCATTCTAAAACCTGATTCTTTATTACTTGCTTGCCCAAGTTTTCCAATATTTGCTTGTTTACTTCATGGATTGGTTTTGTTCCGTCGATATCAATAAGCTTGTTCTTTTTTTCATAATATTCAATGACCGGTTTCGTAAACTTATGAAACATTTCAATACGTTTTCGAAGTGCGGGAAGAGTTTCATCGTCACGCTGTTGGTGCCTATTAACAAGTCTCCATAGCGACTCCTTATCAGGAATACGCAAATAGATGACCTTATCGACGTTGTTTGAAAACTCATCCGCCTGTTTAAGGGTTCTTGGGAACCCGTCAAGGATATAGCCGCGCTTGTATTCCGGCCGGGAAAGATAGGCGTTGACAATTTCAATTGTTTTATGATCGGGAACCAAGGCCCCTGAATTGATTGTTTCTTTCATATAGCGGCCGAGTGCCGTCTTTTCTTTGGCAATTTCCCGGAAAATGTGCCCGGTTGAAAGATAGGGGATCTTAAACAACTGAGATAGAATATTACCCTGAGTTGACTTCCCCGATCCTTGAATGCCGATTAATACAAGTTTCATATATTATAAATTAATCAAGTTTTTTCTTTTCTTTGTGACTCGTATGTTTCTTACATTTGTTGCAATACTTTGCAAGCTTTACCGGGTTCGGTGTGTTGACTTTATTTTTTTCAACAACATAATTTTGTTTATTGCATACTTCACAGACTAATCCGATCAGTACGCGGGACCCTTTTTTTGCCATATGAAATTAAATTAAGAAATGGTAATAATATTAAGCTTGAAATTTGTCGTAACTCTTCATAATAAGCTGTGCTTCCATCATCTTAAATGTCTCCAGAATCACCGATACCACGATAAGTATCCCCGTTCCTCCTATTACCAACCCACCGATGTTGGTGATCGATGAAACAATGGCGGGTAAAATTGCAATGATTCCTAAAAATAGTGCGCCCACACTAGTGATTCTATAAACTATTTTTTCAAGGTACTGCTTTGTTGCAATCCCCGGTCTGATGCCCGGAATAAAACCACCGTTCTTCTGTATCTCCTCAGCAATTTTTTGCGGATTAAATACAATTACTGTATAGAAAAAGGTAAACCCTATTACTAATATAAAATAGAAAAAATTATATAAAAATCCGGAGGGATTAAACGCGTTAGCTAAAAAAGTTCCTATTGCTGCGGCTGTTGGATTTTTTACATACCGTAAAAAATTACCGATAAGCTGAGGAAAAAGCACAAATGACACGGCAAAAATAATTGGTATGACACCTGCCTGATTTAATTTAAGGGGGAGAAAGTTTGTAGCTCCCTGATATACCCTATTTCCTTTGATACGTTTCGCATAGTAAACAGGAATTTTGCGAATTGCTTCATTAATAAACACAACGGTTGCGATAACAAGAATTGAAAGAAGGACAAAGACAATAAGGTTAAAAAACAGTTCCTGATTAATGGTCGTAAATGTCCGACTGACAATAACAGGTAATCTCCCCACAATACCAACGAAGATAAGAAGAGATACTCCGTTTCCCATACCAAATTCGGAAATAAGTTCACCGAACCAGACCAAAATAAATGTCCCTGCGACTAAGGTAAATATAAAAGAGAGAAACTCAAGCGGTGAGAGACTGCCAATGATCCGCTGATTTTTCAATAATACAAAAATACCTATTGCCTGTACGATGGTCAAGGGTACCGTTAAAAAACGCGTATACTGATTCATCTTAAAACGACCATATTCTCCTTCTTTTGTCAGCTGTTCCAATTGAGGAAAAATTGCTGAAAGAAGTTGAAGGATGATGGAGGCGTTGATATAGGGATTTATTCCGAGTGCCATTACTGAAAAATTGACAAGAGTACCACCTGAAAAAATGTCCAGAAGTGACAAAAACTGATTCTGTGAAAACAATACGCGCAGCTTTGCTAGATTTATCACAGAGACCGGCATGAAAGCAAAGATTCTGAAAAAGAGAAATATGAGGAGAGTAAACCACAGCTTCCTTTTGAGTTGAGGATCATTGAGTAAAAGTTTTAATTTCTCTCCGATTTCTTTCATACTGACTCAACCGTACCACCAGCTTTTTCTATTGCGCTTTTTGCGGCGGGGGAAACTATTAATCGCACCGTTAATTTTTTTTCAACTTTCCCGTTGGCAATAATCTTTATTTTCGGAAGCCTGACTGTTTTGTCTACTAAATTCAATGATTTAAGCTTTTCAACATCAACCATATCACCATCAGAAAACTGATTCAGATCTTTCGTATAAAATACATACACATTATATTTACGAGCTCTATTTCTTCCCTTACCACGAAGTAACGGGAACCGCTTGACCAATCTCCCCTGGCCTCCTTCAAAGCCAAGAGGAATATTTTCACGAGCTTTTTGATGACGAGTGGTACCACGTCCTGATTTTGCACCACGACCGCTTCCCAAGCCCCTTCCGCGAATTTTTTTTGACTTTTCAACAATGCTTGTGAGATTGGTAAGTATGCGTGTCATTTATCTTTTTTTTCTTCAACTGGTAACGATCTGGCTTTTAATGATTTGAGTGCCTCCATTATTAAATACGTATTGACTGTTTGATTGCGTGAGCCGATGATTTTGCCCGAAGCATTGTGAATTCCCGCAAGATCAAAGATAACTCTGGCTACACTTCCGATTTTGAGTCCGGTTCCTTCAGGTGCAGGCCTCAGCAGTACAAATCCGGCCTTATATTTTAGCTTTACTTCATGAGGAATGGTAGATTTATAAATCGGAACATCTAACATGTGTTTTTTCGCCTGCGTTACCGCCTTCCGTATCGCTTGGGGAACCTCAAGTCCGCGACCCAAGCCTATTCCAACACTTCCCCGCCCGTTACCAACTACGACCAATGCTGAAAAGGTAACATAATTTCCTCCGGTCGTTTTTTTTGTTACCCGCTTGATGGTGAGGATCCGTTCTTCTAATTTTGTTTCGTCTTTTTGTTCTATCATATTTCTAATCCTCCGTCGCGCAAACCTTCGGCAAGCGCTTTAACTCTGCCTAAATAGGTAAACATACCCCTATCAAAAACCGCTTGTTTAATATTTTTTTCTTTAAGGAGGGCAGCAAATTGAATCCCAATCTGCTTTGCCTGCTCTGATTTACTCATCTTTTTTTCCGCCTTCAATTGTTGTGAGGAAAATGAGCAAAGAGTAACTCTTTTAACATCGTCAATTGCCTGAGCATAAATATATTTACTACTACGGTGAACTGCGATACGCGGACGCTCTTCAGTCCCCCTTATATTCATACTAACTCGCATTTTTCTTTTTAATTTCCGGTCTGTATTAATGGTTCTCATAGTGATTTAAAATAACTTATGCTGTTCCTGTTTTTGCTTTCTTTCCAGGCTTAATTCGTAATTTTTCTCCTTCATATTTAATCCCTTTTCCTTTATAAGCATCCGGCTTTTTGATCATTTTAATTTTATATGCCAATTCTCCAGCCAACTGTTTATCAACGCTTTTGACTATGACCTTGTTTGCTCCTTCAACCTGATATGATGCGCGATCTACCTTTTTAAACATCACTAAGTGATTGTATCCGACCTTAAAAGCGAGGTCTGCTCCCTGCATCTTTACATTGTACCCGGTACCAACAACCTCAAGCCGTTTTTCCCAGGGTTTTTCTACTCCAACAACCGCATTGGAGATAAGACTCCGATAAAGTCCATGCAATGACTTTTGTTTTTTTTCGTTTGATCTACGCTTAACCTCGAGTGTTGCTCCCTTGTTTTCGACGGTAATTCCTGTCGGAAGTTCAAGTGAAATCAGCCCTTCTTTTCCTTGAATAGAAATTACCTTATCCTGAATTTTAACCGTTACTGATTGTGGAAGAACCACTGGTGACTGTCCAATCTTTGACATAAATTACCAAATCTCAAATAATAACTCTCCTCCGACTTTAGCATTTTTAGCTTCTTTTCCGGTCAAAATACCCTTAGGCGTCGATACAACCAGACTTCCCATACCGCCAAGTACAGACTTAATTTTAGTATAAGAAGTGTAAACTCTTTCTCCCGGTTTTGAATGAATTTTCAAGTCTGTTAACGCGGGAACACCGTCTTTGTACCTTAGGGTGATTAATATTGTTTTCTTGACATCGCCTACAACTTCATACCCATCGATATATTTCATCGATTTCAGCTTTTTGAGAACCTCTTCTTTATACGATGAGTGGTCTATTTCAACGGTCTCATTGCGCACCATTGATGCGTTTTTTATTCTGATAATTAAATCAATTACTGGGTCGTTCATATAAATAAAACAAACTATTAAGTTTTGTCCATTGTCTTTTTCGTTATTTTCCCGTGTCCTCGGAATGTCCTTGTTGGCGAAAATTCACCCAATCGGTGTCCCACCATTGTTTCGGTGATCAATATCTCTATGTGTTTTCGTCCGTTGTGTATGCCTATTTTATGCGTGACAAACTCAGGCGCAATCTGTGACGCCCGTGCCCATGTTTTAAGCACGCTTCTGTCTTCTCCTTGCTTCTGCTTCATGACCTTTTTCATCAAATTTTCATCAATATAGGGTCCTTTTTTTAGTGATCTACTCATAGCTTACCAAGAATATTTTTTAACTCCAGGAATGTCTCCTGCC
Organism: Candidatus Roizmanbacteria bacterium CG_4_10_14_0_8_um_filter_39_9; assembly: GCA_002784505.1. Classification (GTDB taxonomy): domain Bacteria; phylum Patescibacteriota; class Microgenomatia; order UBA1406; family GWC2-37-13; genus YC2-FULL-38-9. The sequence goes on along the minus strand of PFLF01000092.1, from coordinate 13,312 downwards.
AATGCTCTTTCTCTAAAACAGATTCTGCAAATTCCAAAGCGACGAATGTATCCACGCGACCTTCCACACAAACCACACCTATTGTGATCACGCGTCGTATATTTTTGTTTGTGTAAAAATTTTACCTCATCTGATGTTTTAGCCATAATAGTTTACTGTCTAAATGGAATCCCCATTAAACTAAATAATTTTTTTCCCTTTCCTTTTTCTTTTGCGTTAGTTACCAAGGTTACCTGTAGTCCTCGTATTTTGTCTACCTTGTCAAACTCAATTTCTGGAAAAATAGTCTGCTCCGTAAAACCGATGTTCAAATTTCCGTGTTGATCGATATTGCTTTCTGCAATTCCCCGGAAATCTCTCAATCTTGGAATAACGATGCCTACCAACTTTTCAATAAATATATTCATCTTTTCTCCCCTGAGGGTCACTTTTACTCCGATTGCAAGACCCTGTCGAATTTTAAAGGCCGATACTGATTTTTTAGCTTTCGTAATCATTGCTTTCTGTCCTGCAATAAGCGTAATCTGTTCTTGGATTCTTTCAATGGCATTCTTGTTCGTTACCGCCTCGCCCGCTCCCACGTTCAAAACTACCTTAATAACCTTCGGCACAGCCATCGGATTGGTTATCTTGAGTTCCTGCATAAGCTTCGGCTTTATCTCTTTTTGGTATTGATCTTTAAATGACATATTGCTCAATAAATTTTTTTATATCGTACTCTTACATTTTTTACAAATTCTCGACTTGCTTCCTTTTTCTCTCATATAACCTACTCTTGTTGGTTTTTTACACTTGGGGCAAATTACCATGACTTTTCCCATGCTAAGCGGCCTCGGAACCTCAACAACCCCTCCTTTGGGCATTTGCTCACTCTTACGAACATGCTTCTTGTAAAGATTTGTGCCGGGGACAAGTACCGTTTCCTGTCTAATATACACTTTTTCTACAATACCCTCACGTCCCTTATCCTTACCTGCAATTACTTTAATTTTATCTCCTTTACGAATTTTCATATTAATACATTTCCTCAGCAAAACTGGCAATTTTACTAAATCCAGCATCCTTTACCTCTTTTGCAATGGGACCGAATATGCGACTTCCTTTTGGCTCTTTTGATTCCTTCTCAGCTAATATAACACACGCGTTGTCATCAAATCGTATATAGCTGCCATCTTTTCTTCTTCTTTCTTTGTGTGTCCTTACAATTACCGCATATACAACCTCTCCCTTTTTTATCTGTCCATAGGGAATTGCTTCCTTTACGTTCGCGGTAATCACTTCACCAACCGTTGCAAGCATTTTATTTCCGCGTCCGGGAACGCCAATCATGGAAACTTTTTTTGCTCCGCTATTATCTGCGACTACTAATATTGATCTCAGCTGTAACATAGATTAGAAATAAATTAAGCTTTGCTTGTTAACTTTTCAATGACAATAAAATTTGTTTGCTTGGAAATCGGACGTGACTCTGAAATCTTGACCATATCGTTCACCTTCACTGATATCCCCTCATTATGAGCTTTATATCTTTTGTGCCTCATAAGAACTTTGTGATATTTTGGATGCCGGTATTTTTTTTCGACCGCAACAACTATCGTATTTTTCATCTTGGTCGACAGTACTTTTCCTGTTAATTCCTTTGCCATATTGCTTAAATTAATATATAAAATATAAAATACATTATTTACTGATAATTTTTGCTTCTGACGTTTTTTTGGTTATAAATGTCAAAACTACCGCCAATCTTTTCTTTTTCTTGACCAATGCATTCGTATCTTTCTGTGGGTTTGATGTCGCCTCAACGGTCAGTTTTCCGATCTCAAGCCTTAAATCAACCTCTTCCTTCTTGAGTGCTCCAATCGTCTTATCACTTATTTCTTTTGTATATTTTTTCATAATTCTCGAGTTACAATTTTTCCCTTAACGGATAGTTTTGCCGAAATACCCTTAAGAACCAATCTTGAGTCTGTTTCGCTCAATCCGTCCACTTCAAACATAATTTTCCCCGGTACAACCGATGCCACAAAGTGTGAAACATCTCCCTTACCAGCACCCATGGTAACTTCCGGCGGCTTTTTTGTAAACGGTTTGTCAGGAAATATGCGTATCCAAAACTTTCCAACTTTCCGAGTAGCGCGTGCTAAAATGACTCTACATGCTTCAATCTCTCGGTCCTTGATCCATCCGTTTGTCGATGCTTTCAGTCCAAAACTGCCAAACGACATATTTTGACCTTTTACTGCAATCTTTCGCCAGATGCCTCTAAATTGTTTTCTATATTTTTGTCGTTTAGGTGATAGCATATGATATATTTATCTACATAACCAAACTTTTACTCCTATATATCCTGATTTGGTAAGCGCTGGGTAACGCGCAAAATCTACCGCCTCTCGAATGGTCGAGGTGGGAATCGTGCCTTGGAAATATTTTTCTCTTCGTGAAATCTCTGCTCCATTAATTCTTCCGCCAATCTGTATCTTCACTCCTTTTGCTCCTGACTCAATTACTCTGTTCATCGCCTGATGAATAACAGGACGGTGCGAAAAACCTTTCACTAACTTTTCAGCCACCTGTTGGGACACGTAGTATGCGCTTAAATATGGTTTTTTCACCGGCTCAATTTTGATTTCAACCTTTAATTCTTTGTCTTTTTTGGCGCCGGATATCTCATTGATAATATATTTTTTTACATCTTCAAGTCCTTTGCCGCCGCGCCCGATGATCATTCCCGGTTTGACTGAATAGATAATGACCGTAATCTTTTTTATTGCACGCTCAATATCTATTTGCGTCACGGAGGCAAACCCAAACTTTTCAAGTAATTTTCTTCTAATCTTAATATCTGAAACAAGGGTCGTCCTAAATAACTTTTTATTACTAAAATACCACCGGGAATTCCAGTTGTATATTACTCCGATTCTTAAACCTTTTGGATCAACTTTTTGTCCCATTTATTTAGCTTGTGGAGTAACTGACTTAGTTACTGTTTTTTTGACCTTCTTGGCACTCTGGTCAATTTGTAATTTCTTACCTTCCGAAGATTTTTTGATCATCGGTTTGACTACTTCTGCAGATTTCAGAACTATCTTAATATGTGAAAAGCGCTTTTTATAGGGCTTAACCGTTCCTCTTCCTCCTGCCTGATATCGTTTCAACACCTGCCCTTGTTCAACTACCAAAGTCTTAAATTGTAACATATCAGCATTCGCTTTTAAAGTATATTTGGCATTGTCTATGACCGATTTAATAGCCTTATAAAAAATCTGTGCAGTCTTTTTCGGAGAATAAAGAAGACGATCTAATGCTTCGACAGGAGTCAATTTTTTTATATCAGCAATGACCGTCCTTAATTTTTTTGGTGAACTGTGAATATTGTGAAAATAAGCGGTAAATTCCATAGGTTTTATTTTGAATGACGGGAAATGACAACAAATTTATTACTCCATTTTCTTTTTGTTCTTGTGCGTGTTCCCCGTGCTGATTTACCCCACGGTGTTTTTGGATGCATGCCTTCGCCGGATCTTCCTTCTCCACCACCGTGCGGATGACTGCGAGGATTTTGTGCGGTTCCACGAACTGTTGGGCGAATACCCATGAGTCTTTTCGTACCGGCTTTTCCTAATATTCTGTCTTTAAAAGAAATATTTCCTAAAACTCCAATTGACGCATAACAATTTTCATTAAATCGTCTCACTTCACCTGATGGCATTTTAATATGTACAAATGGTGCCTCTTTTGCAATGACAACGGCTGCAACACCCGCTCCTCTAATCATCTTTCCTCCCTGTCCGGGGTGTATTTCAACGTTGTGGATCTCGATTCCAATCGGAATATTTTTGAGAGGAAGGGCGTTACCAACTTTGATATCGGCCAGTTCGCCAGCGACTACTTTGTCCCCTTCCTTCATCGTGCTTGGGTGAAGGATATATCTTTTTTCCCCATCTTTATACTCAACAAGCGCAATGTATACATTGCGATTTGGATCATACTCAATGGCCGTTACCGTTGCTTCCATATCGCGTTTGTCACGTTTAAAATCAACCATACGATAATATCGTTTTTGCCTACCACCCTGGTGACGAACCGTTACATGGCCTGAGACGTCACGTCCTGAATGCTTTTTCAGCAATACCGTAAGAGTCTTCTCAGGCTTATGAGTTTTAGACGTCAATGTTGACACCATCTTGTGTTGTATTGTTCTCATGTTATGCTTTTGGGAAAACGTTTATAGTACCTTCTTTAATGCGTATATATGCTATTTTTCTGGGGGGAACAGCCTTAACATTCATCTTCTTCCCGACTCTGCGCGTTTTTCCTTTTCTTATGTTTACCTTCACATCGGTAACCTTCACCTTAAATAGTGCCTCAACTGCCTTCGCTACCTGATATTTTGAGGCATCAAATGCCACCTCAAACGTATAGATATTTGCAGAAACCTGAGCGGTTGCCTTTTCCGTTAATAATGGCTTGATAATTACGTCGTTAATTTTCATTCTTTTGAAAGGAAATGCTTTTCTAATTCCGAAACTGAATCACCGAGGAAAACTATCTTTGAGGCTGATAAAGCATCATATGCATTTAAACTATGAAAAAAGAGATTTTGAACCCCTTGGATATTCCGATTTGCCAACACAAACGCTGAAGTATCAACGGAAGGCAGAATAAAGAGAATCTTTTTATCAACAAAGTCTAATTTTTTTATAAACCGCATAACATCCTTCGTCTTGATTTTACCCTCATTTGAGGTTACCGCTAAAATATCTTTATCCTGAAAACGCTTGGTAAGAGATGAAAACAGCGCAATCTTTTTTTGCTTCTTATTCAGAGACAGCTGATAGGTTTTTGGTTTTGGTCCACCTACAACTCCACCGCCTTTAAAAATTGGTGCTTTTGCTGAGCCATGACGCGCTTTACCTGTTCCTTTTTGCTTGTACATCTTTTTGGTGGTTCCGGCAACCTCGGCTCTTGTTTTTGAAGAGGCGTTCCCTTGTCTTTGGTTAGTTCTAAAAACACGGACATACTGTGTGATAACATCAAGGTTTATGGGAGTATTAAAAATGGCACCGGAAACATCAACCAATCCTTGCTCTTCTCCAAGAAGTGTATACAAAGGAATGGCAAATTTCTGTTTTGACTCAATTTTTTCACCTTCTTTTTTTGCTACAGCCATACGATATAATAAATTTATTCAATATTGCGAACTTCGATTAAACCGCCTAATGCGCCGGGAATAAGTCCCTTCACTAAAACACCATTATCTTTAAGCTCAATTACCTCAAGCCCCTTTAAGGTTACGCGGTCATTGCCCATTCGTCCAGCCATACGCTTTCCCTTAAAAACACGTCCCGGAGTGGTGGCCATACCGATAGATCCGGGAGCACGTTCACGGTCTGATTGTCCGTGAGTTTTAGAGCCTCCTTTAAATGCGTGTCTTTTTACGACCCCTTGAAATCCTTTTCCTTTTGAAACGCCGGATACGTTTACCAATGACCCGACGCTAAACATTTCAGACGGTTTGACTTCCTGCCCTACGGTCCATTTTTTTTCGCCAGTACTAAGCGTTGCCTTTCCGTCCTTTTTCTCTACTTTCACATCTTTTGATTTTGAGTCAAACCTAAACTCTCTTAAAAAAAGAAGTGGGGTTTTGATCCCCACCTTTTTTAAAGCACCTTCTACTGGCTTTGCGCAGTTTTTGGTCTGTTTAAAGCCCAGTTGGACTGAAATATATCCTTCATTCTCAATTGATTTGATGTACGTTACAAAACAGGGATGAGTCAGAATGAATGTAGTTGGAATACGCTCTCCTTTTTTATTAAAAGTTTGCAGTTGCGTAGATTTTTCACCAAGTATGAAACCGTTCATAGAAAATCAAAGTTAATAACCAAAAAAATAAACCCCCAGATTGGGGATAATCAAACCTCAATCATCACCCAAAACATGCGAATCACATTATATAATACTTACTTCAAATCTTCAAGAAGAGATTGTTACATCTTAACCTCTACCTCGACACCTGCCGGTAACTCAAGATGCATGAGGGAATCAATTGTCTGATTAGTAGGATTAACTATGTCAATAAGCCGTTTGTGTGTTTTTAGCGCAAAATGTTCGCGTGCATCTTTATCAACAAAAGAAGCTTTGTTTACCACAAAAACTTCCTTTTTCGTCGGGAGCGGAATCGGACCAATAATTGACGCACCTGTTCTGATCGCTGTATCAACAAGTTTTTGACAGGTATCGTCGATTAATCTATAATCGTACGCTTTCAACTTAATTCGTATTCTTCCTTTTGGCATAATGTAAAAGTGCTAAAATGTCAACAAACACATTAATTAATCCGCTTGACTTATTTCGTCACCTTTGTGACTACTCCTGCTCCGACGGTATGTCCACCTTCGCGGATGGCAAATTTCATACCTTCTTCAAGGGCAACGGGATAAATAAGTTTTCCGGTAATTTTGATATCGTCTCCTGGCATAACCATTTCAACTCCTGCTGGAAGGTTTAATTCTCCCGTAACATCGGTTGTTCTGATATAGAACTGCGGTCTGTATCCAGTGAAAAAAGGTGTGTGTCGTCCGCCTTCTTCTTTTTTAAGGACGTAAATCTGTGCCTCAAATTCAGTATGTGGGGTGATCGATCCTGGTTTTGCAATTACCTGGCCTCTCTGTACATCTTCTTTTTCAATTCCTCGAAGAAGTAGTCCGATGTTATCACCTGCACGAGCCTCATCCAATGTCTTTCTAAACATCTCAATGCCGGTAATAACAGTTTTTTTTGTTTCGACAAGTCCGATTATCTCGACCTCATCATTCACCTTCAAAACACCACGCTCCGCCCGACCGGTAACAACGGTTCCACGGCCTTGGATGGTAAATACATCCTCAACAGGCATAAGGAATGGCTTGTCAGTTGGTCTAACTGGCTCAGGAATATAGGTATCAACTGCATCCATGAGATCTCCAATGGCCTTAAGTGAGTCCGGATCATCCTGAAGAGCTTTCATTGAAGAGCCTTTGATTACGGGTACTTTGTCTCCCGGAAATCCGTACTTGGTAAGAAGGTCTCTTACTTCCATTTCAACAAGATCAAGAATCTCTTTGTCAGCAACCATATCAACCTTGTTTAGATAGACCACAATTGCAGGAACGTTAACCTGTTTTGCAAGAAGAATATGTTCACGTGTCTGAGGCATTGGTCCATCGGGTGCCGAGACGACAAGAATTGCTCCGTCCATCTGGGCTGCTCCGGTGATCATATTTTTAATATAATCAGCATGTCCTGGGGCATCAATATGTGCATAATGCCTTTTCTCCGTTTCATACTCCGAGTGATGAAGGTTGATGGTGACACCGCGTGCTCTTTCCTCAGGAGCTTTATCAATGTCTTCATACTTCATGAATTTTGCAAGACCTTTTTTTGAAAGATAATAATGAATCGCAGAAGTTGTTGTTGTTTTACCGTGATCAACATGACCAATGGTACCAATGTTCAAATGAGGTTTGTTTCTCGTAAAAACGCCGTCTGCCATATAAAAAAAATAAATTAGTAATTTAAATTAACAGAAAAAACACCAACCTAAAAGTTTGACCATTGCAAACGAAGTTGATTTTTTTTCCTGACTTCTCTATCATAATTGGTAAGATGAAAAAAGTCAAGGCCTTTTTTTCCGTTTTTTTAAACAGTATCCTCCCCCACGAACCGTACTATTCGAAGATACTACATTTGCGTTTTTCTCAATCACTCAAATATTTTTTTTCTATCTTAACCATCATATATATGATACTCGTCATAAAAGGGGCGTCCTATCTCCGATTAGATTTGCTAAATACCTACCGAGAATGCGTATCAAGGACGATCGCAAAATTTCCGGACAATTATAATATTTATCTTTCACGTGGAATTCTATCAACAAACGCAGACAGACCTTTTTTTGTGTGGTTATCTTGTGACAAGAATCATCCAACATTATTTGCTGTTATTGATGAACGGGGCAAGATCGAAAACTTTCATTCATATCAAACTAAAATTCTGGTAACCGGCAATGACGTTGCCTACGGAAGTGGAGTTTTTTTATGGAAACGCCATCTCAATACACTTTCTGATCCGTCAACAAAATATACAAAACATAATCTGTCTCAGCTAAATTCGATATTATTTAATGTTTTAGATCGCTATCTGCCCTATGCCATTATCGCTTTAGTTATTCTTGCCCCTCTGATCCTTGCCATATCGGGCTTTATGCTTGTTGGATTGGTAAGCATATTTACTGCCCTGTTTTATAGACTTTTCAATAGAAAGTACCATATTAAAAAGATTTTTCAGCTTGGACTTCACGCAGCAACACTCCCCTTGCTGCTCTTCTCCTGCTCTTTCTCTTTGTATTTACTTTATCCTATCACGGCAATACTATCGTTTATTCTCTTTGTCATATTCCACATTGCAGCAGTTTACGAAGCTCACTATAGACATTAACCAATATACGATCTCATTTTACAATAAGGGCAGTCTTTCTCTTCGCACTTTTTATCCCAAAATGAAAGAGATTTTATTTCGCCAACAACTTTCAAAAGAATTTTTTCAAGATCCTTAACCTCACCCTCCGTTATTGAAAAGCGCTCGGATTTGTAAACTCCTTTGGGGTCTGGCTCAACAAACTCTATAACTCCATCTTTGACTTTCCATTTTAGCCTGCCTTCTTTATATCTCTCAAGAATCAGTTTGTAAAAAACAAGCTGTCTTTTATAATCACCTGTTGCTCCTTTTGTATTCCCCTCAATCGTGTTGCGGCTTTTCGGTTTACCTGTTTTGAAATCATAAACCGTTACATTGCCTTTATTATCGAGCGACTCAATCATATCAATGCGTCCATTCAGATATGCATCATTGGCAAATCGTATCCCTTTGATGATTACCTCCGGTTGTAGCGTCCCCTTCCACTGTTTCATACGGTTGTAATATCCCGTTAACACTTGTATTCCTTTGTTTTGCAACTCTATTAGTTCGACCTCATTCACCTGCGAAGTTGAAAGCGACTGCATAAAAGAATTAATAACTTCCGGCAGCGTCATTTTTTTTGCCTGCGCAATATACTGATTAAGAGCAAAGTGAATAGAGGTGCCAAATATAAGATTTTTATTTTTGCTGTCAGGAATCCTGAGAAGATTTCTAAAAAAATATTTCCAGGGGCAGGTTAGATAGTTGTTGAGTCCCGAAACGGAAAGCCCTCGGGCAGAAAAAAGATCCTGAAAAAATTCTTTATGTGCGAAAAAGACTGATTTGGTGTCAAGAATATGAGTATCGTCCTGTTGTAGGAAAACTGCGGGATTTTTTGAAAGTTCAAGATCATAATGAGAGCCGTCGATTTGAGATTGAGAGGAGGCTCCTAACTCTTCAATAAACTGCGAGGGTATCTGAGCTTTGCCTTTCTCATTCTCACAGGCATATGACATCGTCACGTGTTTCCGTGCCCGTGTAATCCCCACATAAAAAAGTCTCCGTTCGTCTTCGTTCGCCGTCTCTTCAAGAAGCGTGTCATATTTCACCGAAAGATGTTCCCAAGGGAGAGAAAAAAGACCCGATCTCTTTCGTTTATTTCCCCAGTGCCCATCGTAAGCATGTGGTAAATATACGTAGTCAAACTCTAGTCCCTTAGACCGATGCACCGTCATCAGTCGTACTGCTGGAACAACTCCTCCCTTTGCCCGCGATTCAAGCTTTATATTGTGTTTTTTGAGAAGTTCCAAATGTTGCATAAAATGGGTAAGTCGATACAGATGATGTTTGGAAACCTCTTTTTTTACCTCGTTATACAGCAGTGAAACTTTCTCAATGACTTCGAAGCTTTGAGAGGTCTCCAGGATGGAAGCAAGAATACCCGAGGTGTTGAGTACGTCGATAAACACATTATCGATACTATCGTTCATACTGAGCGTTTTCCAATTTTTCAGTTTCTGTGAAAACACGATGATTGGTTGAGTGCTCTCAAGATGAAGCTCATCCTGATAGTCGTCAAGCTTTTCTATGATGTCCCACAGATTCAAATGTTTTTGTGATACAAATGCAGCTAGCCGGTATATATCGACCGGATTAATATGGAATGTATTTATATGCATCGCTTCGATAAGCTTATTGTCATTTCCAATATCTAAAATTGAGTCAAAAAGCGACAGTAATTTTTGAATAAATATATTCTCACTCACATCGGCATCTGACTCGACAACAAAAGGAATCTGCTCTTTCTGAAAAAGTGAAATAAACGGAAAGGTGTCCCTATTGTTGCGTACCAATATTGCAATCTCCTGTGGAGGTGTCTTTTTCTTTTGAAGTAGTTTGGCAATATTTTGAGCAATAAAATACTGTTCGCCCACATACGATGACAGTGCTGCAACGTCTATAAGGCGTTCTTTTTTTTCCGATTTGGCTGCCCGTAGATCAGGGGGAAACGGAAGGGCTTGAGATTTGGGATTATTTTTGATAAGTGCTCCTGCCGCATCAAGGATTGATTGGGTGGAACGATAATTGTCTTCTAAATTTATGAGCGACGCCGCCTTGTATTTATGTTTAAAGTAAAGAAAGTTCTCAAGAGATGCCCCCTGGAACCGGAAAATTGCTTGTTTCTCATCCCCCACCACAAAGATATTCGGGTTTTCGCCGCTCCCCAAGAGTTCGACTACTCTGTTTTGTGCCGCATTTGTGTCTTGATGTTCATCGATTAATATATATTGATATTGTTCCTGAAGTTGCATCCGAAGAAGTGATAGCCGCCTCAGTGCATCAATAACCTCAAGGATCATATCGTTAAAATCATATTTTTTCTCATCTCGAAGAATCTTCTGATACGCTTCATAGACATCTGCAAGTTCAACGCTTCTCGCTATATATTTAAACTTAGTTTCGCGCAAACCGTCTTTCATATCTGAGCCTATTACCTCTTTTTTTTGTACCTTCAGCCCGTCACGCAAAGCCTGTGGGGTAATCCCTTCTTTTTTCAATTCATCGATTGCTTTCAGAATGGGCCGTATATAAAATTCCGGAGCTCCAAACGGTTTAATATGCTCAAATGTCCGGGATGAAATGATTCTCTCAATGATGCCTATTTGCTCAACTTCTTCGAGGCTCACCGAACCTGCCAAATGCTCAAAATGTTCGGTATGATACTGAATCAAATCATTGCAGAAGCCATGAAAGGTGTTTACCTCCACGCGATATCCTGCTGTGCCAATAAGTTCAACGAGCCTTTTTCTCATTTCGTGTACGGCCGACTCCGTGAAGGTAAGGACAAGAATATTCTCCGGATTGACCTGGGTTTTAAGAAGGATGTTCGCTATGCGTAAAATGAGCGTCTGCGTTTTCCCGGTACCCGGTCCGGCAATAACCATAACAGGTCCCTCAATAGTATCGACTGCCTTTTTTTGGGAGGGGTTTAGTCCCGAATATTTTTTTTCAAATCTAATGTTATTCATATGTGCTTATTACTGTCATTCCCGCGGAGGCGGGAATCCAGACTAAAGTTACTTATCTGAATATGATTGTAGACTGGATCACCCTCTTCAAGGGGATGACAAAAACCGTTATTTCTTTTTAAGATAACCATATCACTTGATAACAAATTTTCTTCTGTCAACTTATTGCGTATTTCCTGCCCCATCATGCGCTGTTGGATCCATTTTTCACTTCGTCCCATTTTTTGCCAATAGTCCCGCGACCTGTTGAGAGCCTGCTCGGGGTCAGAAATTTCTTGTATTCGTTCATAACCAACTTTAGCAAGCCATAGTTTAAACGGTTCAGCATGAGGAGAGGGAATTGACTGGATCAAACGGAATAACACTTCGGTACTTGCAACAGCAGTCGCGTAATACTTACCAGTCGCTTTTGTCTCATCCCAGATTCTTCTAATTTTCTTTCCTTCAAAAAGAGCTATTTCTTTTTTCATAATATCCCAACTTCATCAATTTGTTTCATAATCTCAATTGTCTCCAACCGTACTTTAATAATCTTCTGATAGTGTTTAATGTCTTGAAAATTGAGACCTTCGCCCTTTCGGTCTTTGAGCCATTTTTGTGCCGGTTGATACCCACCAATATAAAATTCCCATGCATCTTTTGGAATTCTGCCAAAATACTGTGTTTTATTTATCCATACTTTATCTGAATCATACTTAACCTGCTCAACAACATTATCCCCTTCAATAGAAAAAGTTGTTGAAACAGTATCTAGACTTTGATCTTCCATTAAATGCAGTTTTCGCAGCTTTCCCCCCAATGCAACCAGCCCTATAAACTGCTTCCTATTTTTTGTCGGTGGTACACGAGGAAAATCTATTTTTAATAATTCCTTATATGTTTCTCTATATTTTGATGAGTGCAAAATAGCATAGATGTAATCCAAAATATCAAGAGGGCTTACCTGACTAATATTTTTTTTATTTTCATGATCATCAGTCCATTCATATTTATCAATATTTATTAAAAGTTGTTTTACTAAAATTTGGTTTAAATTTGAATGTTTTTTTGTTTTATCAAAATTTGTTCCTTCATTTTCGTTATAAATATATAAAGGAAAAGAATAACAAATTCTCTTGTTACTCAATGTCATCCTGCTTTCAATAATATTTTTTGAAATAAAAGCATGATTAAATCCGCTGTCTTCTGCAACTTGTCTAACTGTAATTAATCCAATATTTTTCCCCAAAATAAATTGTTTCATTGTTTCTTTTCTACTTCTCTCAATGAAATAATCCTGATAATAAATATATTTATTATCAAAAGGTCTATATGATATTTCTTTTATATTTTCTTCATTAAAAGGAATTTCTTTAGCTTTTTTAAAATTAAATTGAGGCGATTCTTTCACCGTAGTATCATCATCTCCACGAACAAAATTTTCGATTCGATACTTTAATATTTCCTTGCTATTATCAATTACAAATCTATCGCGAGATGTTACAATTCCAACGCTATTTACAGGAAACAATTCATTTATTTTTATTCCTTTTTGATATTCTTTTTGTAATTCTATATCCGTGTTTACAAACATATAGAAAGGTCCAATTAGGTTTACTTTTTTCCAGAAAATATTTTTTATTGAATGTTTGTTTAATTGTGCAAATTTATCTTTTCTTTTTCCCCAGATATTACTCTTATAAACTTCAGCTAATTTATCAGTCTTACCTTTTTTGATAGCAATAATGATCGCTACTCCCTGCATAATATCAAACACATTTTCATCTTTGCTTCCGTCAGGTGCGACTTCTTTCTTTTTACTGTTTCCATGGAGATCTAAAATATAAATGGTATTAAAAGAATTTATC
>PFLF01000060.1 GCA_002784505.1 Candidatus Roizmanbacteria bacterium CG_4_10_14_0_8_um_filter_39_9 | reverse complement strand
AATTTTTGGATATCACCAAGTCCGCCTAAAGGATTGAACATATATTAGCTTAAAATTTTTAATTTGAAATTTAAAACAAATTTTTGATATAGAAATCTTATTAATTTAAATTTGAATAAAAATTGAAAATTAATGAACGCTTCTCTTATTATAGAACTCAACGATTGCAATCTCAAGCGGGATTGTTTCAATGGGAGAGGATCTCAGATTGCTATATGCTTCTTGAAGGAGTTTCATAAGTATGATTATTTCCAGCAATGACAAAGTGGTTTTGCGTGAAAGGGGACCAATTTTATTAAGGGCTAATAAATCATCATGCAGTTCATGTAATAACTCTTCAATCAACGTCTTACATCCGCCACCGGATTTGGAAAATTCCTCAATCCACGAAAGTGCTTCAATTACTGTTTGTTTGCCCAATATGACCAAAAGGTTGTTTTTTGATCGTAACCCGATGTGACTCTGGGCGGCATCGATATCTGTTTTTCCAAGCATCACCAGCTCCTCAAGAAGCTTTGCTCCGTCGCGAAATGATGAATCGCTGTGAGATGCAATAAGACCATATACTTCGTCGGTAATGGATAGTTTTGCATGAGCCGCAATACGTTTCAACATATGAACAATTTCAGATTCTTTGGCGCGCCCAAACTCAATCGGGATGCATCTTGATTGTATGGTTTTAGGAAGCTTTTCAACATTCGTTGTTGCAAGAATAAAAATAACGGTTGAGGGAGGCTCTTCCAGAGTTTTAAGAAGAGCGTTAAATCCGTCGGATGTAATCATGTGAGCCTCATCAATAATAAACACGCGGAATCGTCCTGCCATAGGCAGATAGCTTGACTCTTTAATAAGTTCCTTTACTTCGTTTATGCCGCGGTTGGATGCCGCATCAAGCTCAAGGACATCAGGGAACGATGACAAATCAATGCTTTTACAGTTACTGCAGTGGTTGCAGGGTTCAATATTATGGGGAGTTTGTGGTTGTTGGGGATGTTGGGAGGGCTGGGGGGATTTGGAAAAAGAGTTCGAGAGACAGTTAACCGCTTTTGCAAATATACGTGCGGTTGATGTTTTTCCGGTCCCTTTTTGGCCAACAAATAAAAACGCATGAGGGAGAGTACCCGAAGCCAGAATCTTTTTAATTGTTTCCCGTGGCTCAATATTATCGATTTCTCCAATTGTTTTCGGTCGGTAAGTTAAGTAATACATATAATTAACGGGTTAACGAATTAACGAATTAATAAATTCTCTAGCCCGTGTTTAACCATAGCTAGAATCATATCCTCTACTCTTTTGTTGCGTTCAGCCGCCAGTAATATTATCTGAGGATAGCACAGAAAAATCTCTCCCAGTAAATTCAGCTGGCTGGTTTTATCGTTGTCGTAGGGAAAAGAGAGGACGGGAAGCGCAACATCTTCCTTTTTATATTTTGAAGAGATCTGCCGCATCTTGGTTTTACCCACAAAGATACAGTTAACCTGATACTCGGAAGGTACCTGCGCTTTTGTCATCATATCAACAACAAAGGCCCGTATTTGTTTACGGTTTATTTTGTATCTTGAAGACGTAACGATGTGGACGATATTCATTATTTTGGACGTGTTAGACCGCGTGTATTTGACCGTAAATACGAATAACCCTTGCGACGACGAATGCGCATTTTAATCCGTTCTTTTTCATCATCTCTTTTCTTCAGAGAGGGCTTTTTATAGAACTGTTTTTTGCGCAGCTCATCCACAATATTTTCCTCCATGAACATTTTAGAGAATTTTCTGAAAATAGCGTCTTTTGTCTCTCCTTTTTTTCTTGATACAAACACCATAACAACAACACCTCCTTAATAGTTGTAAAGTCCAATACTTTATCTGTATCTCTATTGTATTACACGTGTTGTATGATTTCAATGAGTTGTTGTGAGGTAAGCGTGGTTGGAGTGGCATTGGGCGTCATAGCAGACCCGTTAAGAAGCATATTTTTCGATATATGGAGAAACCAGTAGCCTTTTGTATCTTTTTCCTTAATTTTATTATAAACCGGGGTTAGATCAAGGTCTTTTGATGGTGGCGTCTTGATTCTTACCGATCCTTTTTGTGGATCCTTTGTCATAACAAGTTGATATCCCATCTTCTGGGCAAGCCTCAGAGCTTCATCGTTTGCGGTGCTCATCGATAAACATTTGCCAAATGTTGACTGAAATATATAGCCCTTTTCAACTTCTTTTTCAGCCCTGATTTTGTTTTTAAATAGTTCTAAACTTCCCTCAAGAAGTTTTGAGACAGCGTCAACGATCGCCAAGTCATTTAATCCAGTTTTTTTCAGTCCCGTAATGAGTTGATGTAAGCAAAAATCATATTTATCTGAAGTTGGGTCCGGATAGGTAACTTCTGCAAAGTTATCAATTTCATTTACATACTCAATAACCCGTCCGAGTGCTGCCGAACAACCGGGATCGATCAACTTTTCAATCGTTAAGTGACTATAGATTATTTTTGACGCGCTCAAGCGTCCCTTGATCTGATGGTGGTCAAATTTCCCAAACCCCGTGTCAACATATAAAATATCCGGATCAGAGTCGGGTTTTACCTCATTCCAGAGTGTTTGTTGTGGAACAAAAACTATTCCCGCCTCATCCCATCCGGGCATGAAACGTCGTATAAGCCAGCAACTGGTGATGGCGTCAAGGTCGGGCGAAAGATGCGTTACTATGGTTTTCATGGGAAAGAATAATAATTATAATGGCTATAACAGTTATAAAAGGGAAATGAGCTCCTCCATGGTAATAAGCCGTATGTCTTTAGCCGATCGTTCCTTATACTCAATTTTTTCTCCTGTCTTGGGGGAGATGACTAAACGGACCGGACAACCGATAAGATCACAGTCTGCAAATTTTGCACCGGGTGAAACATTGCGCCGGTCGTCATATAATACCTCTATTTTATCGTTAGTCGTTAGTCGTTGGTAGATAGAGTAGGCCTTTTGATAGGATGCTTCGTCTTTCCCAAGTGCAATGAGATGAACTTGATAAGGAGCAACAACTTTAGGCCATGCAATTCCCCGCTCATCGTGATACTTCTCAACAATTGTTGCCATGGTGCGGCCGATCCCAATACCGTAGCATCCCATGTAAAACGGTTTTTCTGCTCCATCGCTATCGGTAAATACTGCGTCTTTCATAAGTTTCGTGTAATGGTACCCAAGCTGAAAAATATTTCCAACCTCAATGCCTTTTTTCATGACTAGCTTTTTTCCATCTTTTGTTTGGTCACCTTCTTTTGCAAGTGCTATATCAGCCAAAAGTTCACAGGTAAAGTCTCTTCCATAATTAACATTAATTGAGTCTGTTGCATCTTCCTTTTGACCTCCGATAAAATTTTTTACGCTTGTTAGAGAATTATCTCCAATATATTTTGCTCCTTTATGTCCCCATGAATGCACATATCCTCGCTTTGTTCCAATTTTTTCAAGGTCTTCTTCGGTGGCGGCCTCAAGCTGTCCGGTTGCCTTAAGTGTATTTTCCAGTTTTGTTTTGTTTACATCAAGATCTCCTCTAATGACTGCGATAATAATTTCCTTTGTTACTCTGTTTCTGTATACAACATTTTTCAGAAAATGCGAAGCGTCAAGTTTATAATGTTTTTTATTATCCTCCATTGTTTTTACCCATTCAGGTTGAGAGGTAATTTTGAAAGTTTTTTCTTTGTCTTCAATATTTACATTCTTATGTTTAAAAATTGCAACGTCTTCGTGTGCATTATAAGAACCGTCGTCAATTGTTAAGTAATTTGTCTCTCCAATTGGCGAATCAACAACAAATTCATGACAGTATTCACCTCCAATATATCCGCCATCAGATTCAACAACTACCGTATCGAGACCAAGCCGTTTAAAAATTCTAGTATAGGTTTGGCGCATATTTTCATATTCTTTTTTGAATTCATCAGCATTTATGTCAAACGAATATGCATCTTTCATGATAAACTCTCTCACGCGAAGCAACCCGCCACGCGCTCTCATCTCATCTCTAAATTTTGAAGAAAATTGATAGATATTTATAGGCAGTTCCTTATAACTGATCTGAAATTTACGGATAATATCTACGAACATTTCTTCAGCTGTGCCACCAAGCGCAAACTCAGCTCCTCTTCTGTCTGTAATCCTCATAAGTTCAAATCCGGCGGTGTTGGTACGGTTTGTTTCTTTCCAAAGCTCAAGCGGATGAAGAACGGGCGCAACCATTTCCTGGCCACCTGCCTGATCCATCTCTTCCTTAACAATCTTTATGATCTTTTGCTGAACTTTCATACCCAGTGGCAAGAAAAAATACCGGCCAGCCGTTGACTCACGGATATAACCCGCCTGATAAAGTAATTTGTAGGAGGCCATAGCTGCCTCAGACGGTGCTTCCCTGACTGTTTTACCAAAAAGTTTTGAGTATAACATAGATAATAATGATTATAAATATTATAGCGGTTATAACTACAATAATTATGAGAAATTCAATTCGAGACTTCGGTTATATGCGGCGTGAGTAGCCTTGTAAAACACTTCCTTGAACTTATCATCAGTTAATATCTTTAAAGCGGCTTCAGTGGTGCCCCCTTTGGAAGTGACTTGTTTGCGCGATTCTTCAACACTTTTTGCCGACCGAGTCAGAGTAATGAGTGATCCTTTTATGGTTTGCATGACGAGTAGTTTACTCATCTCATTATTCAGTCCCAACCTTCGTGCAGACTCCACAAAAGCCTCAACG